>JBIKIB010000223.1:0-6232 GCA_044361845.1 Chitinophagaceae bacterium
AAGGGTTTCCAGGGTGTGGTAAAGCGTCATGGATTTTCCGGTGTCGGTCAGCAATCCCATGGTCAGCATGATCGTCAGCGGGCTCCTGGTTCCATCGGTAACTCTTCTGACGCTTCACGTGTTTTCAAGGGCATGCGTATGGCAGGAAGAATGGGCGGCGACCGCGTCAAGGCCAAAAGCCTGAAAGTCCTCAAAATATTCCCGGACAAGAATTACATTCTAGTGAGTGGTTCGGTTCCCGGCCATAACGGCTCTATCGTACTGATCCAGAAATAAAATCTCAACTGAAGTGCTATGCAAATAGAAGTTCTATCAACAAGTGGAAGCAAGACCGGCAGGTCGGTTGAGTTGCCGGACGCGATATTCGCACTAGAGCCGAACAATCACGTGATCTGGCTCGCTGTGAAGCAGTTCCTGGCAGCCCAGCGTCAGGGAACACATAAGGTAAAGACCCGTGCTGAAGTTCATGGTGCTAGCCGCAAGCTTCACCGCCAGAAAGGAACCGGCGGATCCAGGAAAGGTAATATACGTAACCCTTTATACAAGGGTGGTGGTACCATCTTCGGTCCTAAGCCTCATGCTTATGACATCAAGCTTAACCGGAAAGTGAAGGATCTGGCCAAAATGAGTGCCCTCAGCCATAAGGCTAAAGCCAATGCCATCGTTGTTGTGGAAGCGATCACCATGGAATCGCCAAAGACAAAAACTTTTGCCGGTATACTGAAAAGCCTGAATCTGTCTGACAAGAAAACCATGTTCATCACTCCTGATTACAACGATACGGTTCATGCAAGTGCTCGGAACATTCCTTCCGTACTGGCGACTGTAGCCTCTGAGATCAATACTTATGATCTTATGAATTGCGATGTACTCCTCATGACGGAGGACACAGCAGGCATGTTCAGGGTTGAAGATGCGGGTGTCGAAGCATAGGTTCAGCAGGAATTCAACAACATCAAAAAAAGTATTATGAGACTCGCTGAAATATTATTAAAGCCAATACTCTCCGAGAAGTCTAACAAGCTTCAGGAAAAGCGTGGGATCTACTCCTTC
Source organism: Chitinophagaceae bacterium (assembly GCA_044361845.1). Classification (GTDB taxonomy): domain Bacteria; phylum Bacteroidota; class Bacteroidia; order Chitinophagales; family Chitinophagaceae; genus Pollutibacter. Next base: position 1,054 of record JBIKIB010000223.1, read on the forward strand.
AAAGTTGCCCGTAAGGCAAATAAGTTGGAGATCAAAAATGCCGTGCAATCCTTCTATGGTGTTAATGTGGCTGAGGTAAGAACAATGGTGGTACCCTCAAAAAGTAAGAGCAAGATGACAAAATCAGGTGTTATATCCGGACGAAAGCCTGGCTATAAGAAAGCCCTGGTCACCGTTGCGGAAGGGGAAACCATCGATCTGTACACGAACGTCTGATCTTTCAGGCTCGGAAATGAATGGCCGGCAAGGCCGCAAATATTGCAAAGAATCAATGCCCCCTTAAAAGGGCTATCAAAAAAGAGACCATGGCACTGAAGAAATTCAAACCAAAAACAGCAGGCACCCGGTGGCGGATCGGCAATGCTTATGCGGAGGTGACGACATCGACACCTGAAAAATCACTCCTTGAGAAAGTTAAATCCACCGGTGGAAGAAACTTTCAGGGTCGTCAATCGATGCGTTACATCGGTGGCGGACACAAAAAAATGTTCCGTGTTATTGATTTCAAGCGGAACAAAGCCGGGATCGAGGGTAAAGTAGCATCTATCGAATATGATCCAAACCGTACGGCCTTCATTGCACTTTTGAACTATGTTGACGGTGAAAAGAGATACATCCTTGCACCACAGGGTCTTCAGGTAGGTATGTCCGTTATAAGTGGTGATTCAGTCGCTCCGGAGATCGGGAACGCACTGATGTTGAAGAATATGCCCCTTGGTACGAATGTTCACAACATCGAGATGCAGCCGGGTCAAGGTGGTAAGATCGCACGCAGTGCTGGTTCATCCGCTCAGCTCACCAACAAAGAAGAAAAATACGCTATCCTGAAAATGCCATCCGGTGAGCTCAGGAAAATACTGATCAATTGTTATGCATCTGTGGGTGTGATATCAAACTCCGACCACAATTTGCAGAGCATGGGTAAAGCGGGAAGGAATCGCTGGAAAGGCATACGTCCTCGGACAAGAGGTGTTGCGATGAACCCTGTCGATCACCCCATGGGTGGTGGTGAGGGTAAATCATCCGGAGGTCATCCACGCAGCCGTACCGGTAAGTATGCAAAAGGTGAAAAGACACGTACAAGGGGTAAGGGCAGTGATAAGTTGATACTTCAACGCCGCGACGGTAAGAAGTTGTCGAAGTAAGCATACCCCGGGTGATCATTAAATTGGTAACAAGTAATTGGTAATTCGTAATTCGCAATAACACATGGCTCGTTCAATTAAAAAAGGTCCTTACGTGGAAGCCAAGCTGGAGGGCAAGGTCAGTTCCATGAATGACGGAAAATCGAAGAAATCTGTGCTGAAGACCTGGAGTCGCCGCAGCACCATCACACCAGATTTCGTAGGCCACACTTTTGCTGTGCACAATGGCAATAAGTTCATTCCTGTCTACGTCACGGAGTTCATGGTCGGACATAAGCTCGGGGAATTTTCACCAACACGAAATTTCAGGGGACACTCCAGCAAGAAATCGTAATCACAGTCAGGGTTGAATGCTGTTCAAGGCAAATTCCCGGACAACGAAAAAGACATATCATGGAAGCAGTAGCAAAATTAAAGAACTATCCCACATCTCCCCGCAAGATGCGCTTGTTGGCCGATGCCATCCGCGGCCTGCAGGTGGAAAAAGCAGTGGCGATGCTGGAACATCACCCTCAGCACAGTGCCATTCCCTTGCGAAAGCTTGTTCTGTCGGCAGTAAGCAACTGGAAACAGAAGAATGAAGGCTCAGACGTCGTTGGGTTGGTGGTGAAGACCATCTTTGTAGACGGTGCTCGTAGCATCAAACGTATGTTGCCCGCTCCTCAAGGACGAGCATATCGTATGCGCAAACGCAGCAATCATGTCACGGTGATCGTGGACCAGAAATTATAACGAGAATCCTTACAAATAAGAATACATGGGTCAGAAAACGAATCCGATTGGTAACAGGTTAGGCATCATCCGCGGATGGGAAAGCAACTGGTACGGAAGCAGGAAGGATTACGCCTCCAAACTTATTGAGGACCATAAGATCAGGACTTACCTCAATGCGCGGATCAATAAAGGCGGTATCGCCAAGATCGTTATTGAGCGTACCCTTAACAAACTCATTGTCACTATCCACACATCCAAGCCCGGTATTATTATTGGCAAAGGCGGTGGAGAAGTTGACCGGATAAAAGAGGAGCTTAAAAAACTCACAGGCAAAGAGGATGTACAAATCAATATCCTTGAAATCCGCCGCCCTGAATTGGATGCGAACATTGTTGGTGACACCATCGCGAAGCAAATTGAGAATCGTATCAATTACAAGCGTGCGATCAAAATGGCTATAGCTTCAACCCTGCGGATGGGTGCTGAAGGGATCAAGATCAAGGTGAGCGGAAGGGTTGGTGGTGCTGAGATCGCCCGTTCTGAAGAGATCAAGCAAGGAAGAGTACCACTTCATACCTTCCGGATGGATATTGATTACGCTTCAGTATTCGCCTTGACGGTGTACGGCAAGATCGGTATCAAGGTATGGATCTGTAAAGGGGAAGTATTGGCGAAGCGTGACCTGAATCCGAATTTCGTAGGTACCAAGGGTGAAGCTGGTGATAGGCCTGAGCGTCGTGGTGATGATCGCCGTGGTGGAGACCGCGGAGGAGATCGCGGTGGACGCGGAGGAGATCGTGGTGGAGATCGTGGAGGCCGCGGTGGTGAGCGCAGGGAAAGGAGAAGTTAAATAATACATGAATGCGGCACGGTTCCCACTCTGAATATGGGATCTGCCAAAACCAGAAATAACAGACCATGTTACAACCAAAAAGATCAAAGCACCGAAAGGCTCAAAAGGGCAGGATCCGCGAAGTGGCCAAAAGAGGTACCACCATATCTTTCGGATCATTCGGACTAAAGGCTCTTGAGCCCGTCTGGATGACAAATCGCCAGATTGAAGCTGCCCGTCAGGCTATGACCCGTGCCATGAAAAGGGAAGGTAATGTCTGGATCAGGATTTTTCCTGACAAGCCCATCACCCGTAAACCTGCAGAGGTACGTATGGGTAAAGGAAAGGGTAACCCTGAATATTGGGCGGCAGTCGTTGAACCCGGAAGAATCATCTTTGAGGCAGATGGTGTACCTTTGGATGTTGCAAAAGCTGCATTTGAACTTGCTGCTGCTAAACTACCGATAAAGACCAAGTTCATCATTCGCCGTGACTATGCAGCGTAATCAAATGAAACCCTAAATTGAATTGACATGTCGAAAAAGATAGATTTTCTCAAAAGCCTTGAAGGTCTCAGTGGTACTGATCTTCAAGCCAGGATCAAAGAAGATGAGGGTCGTTTGAAGAAGCTCCATTTTGCTCATGCACTCACACCTTTGGAGAATCCAATGACGATCAGAACACTCCGCAAGGAGATTGCCCGGCTCAAAACTGCTCTGACACAAAAGTCGAGCGTAGCATAAAAGCGACATTCCCGTTCATGGACGGGGGATGACATTCATAATCTGAAAGGCTGTTCATACCGGCCTGATACAAGTAAAAGCTAAACAATGGCTGAAAGAAAAATTCGCAAAACAAAGACAGGCGTTGTCAGCAGTGACAAGATGGACAAGACCATCACGGTTGCAGTCGAGCGGAAAGTGAAGCACCCGATCTACGGGAAATTCGTTAAGAAGACTACCAAGTTTCATGCACATGATGAGAACAACGAGGCTCGTCCTGGTGATGTCGTGAAAATCATGGAGACCCGTCCACTGAGCAAGCTGAAGCGTTGGAGGTTGGTCGAGATCGTTGACAAGGCAAAGTAAGACCTGACGTTCTTTACATAACAATAACCGCCCGTGGTTTATTACTGCCAGGGCCAAAATAGAAAAAGATGATTCAGCAGGAATCCAGGCTTAATGTAGCTGACAACAGCGGCGCTAAAGAAGTACTTTGTATTCGTGTTCTTGGCAACAGTGGTCAAGACTACGCGAAAATCGGTGATAAGATCGTCGTTACAGTAAAAGATGCCATCCCGGCAGGTGGTATCAAAAAAGGGACTGTTGTGAAAGCGGTGATCGTTCGTACAAAAAACAAACTTCGCCGGAAAGATGGTTCTTATATCCGCTTTGACGACAATGCAGTTGTACTGTTGAACCAGTCTGATGAGCCCCGTGGAACGCGTATTTTCGGTCCAGTCGCCCGTGAACTTCGCGACAAGGGATATATGAAAATCATTTCCCTTGCCCCTGAGGTACTGTAAACCGAAAAAAGCACAAGGGTACAAACTCAGAATCGAATGGCCTGACTGGCCACAAACAACAAGACAATGAGCAACAGATTCAAAGCAAAATTCAACATCAGAAAGGGCGATACCATTGTGGTCATAGCCGGTGAGGACAGGGATCTGAAGAAACCTCGTCAAGTACTGGAGGTTTTCCCTGATAAGGAGCGTGTTTTGGTAGAAGGTGTAAATATCATGACTAAACACACTAAGCCTTCTGCTCAGAATACTAAAGGGGGCTTGGTGAAGAAAGAAGCTTCCATTCATATCAGTAATGTTATGCTTTGGGATGCAAAAAGTGGTGAAGCAACTAAAGTCAAGCGCGAACGCGTAAACGGTAAATTGATACGTATATCTAAAAAATCCGGGGAGGTTATTAAGTAATGAGCACTGCAACATATACACCCAGACTGCAAAAGAAGTATCACGAAGATGTGATACCTGCACTTCAGAAAAAATTCAGCTACAAGAGCGTCATGCAAGTTCCAAGGATCACCAAGATCTGCCTCAACAGGGGTGTTAATGGTGCAGTTGCTGACAAGAAACTCATTGATATCGCCCTGGACGAGCTCACGACGATAACAGGACAAAAAGCTGTATCGACAATGTCTAAGAAGGACATTTCAAACTTTAAGCTTCGTAAGAACATGCCTATTGGTGCCCGGGTCACGCTTCGTGGTGTTAAGATGTATGAATTCCTCGATAGGCTCATAGCATCTGCACTGCCGCGGGTACGTGATTTCAAAGGTGTAAACGAGAAGGCATTCGACGGCCGAGGTAATTATACACTGGGCGTTACTGAGCAGATAATTTTTCCCGAGATCGATATCGATAAGGTCAATAAGATCACCGGAATGGATATTACCTTTGTGACAACAGCCAAAAACAACGAAGAGGCGTACGAACTGCTTACAGAAATGGGAATGCCGTTCCGCAACAAGA
>JBIKIB010000320.1:0-4668 GCA_044361845.1 Chitinophagaceae bacterium
AGGAATAGAGCTGATAGATGGATAAGATGGATACCAACACCGGCAAGAGGAATCTTGCGCTGAGGAAGGATCCTGAGCTCAGGTTGGCGTGAAAATATCCTGCGAACACAGATAACATACCGATGAACAATGTGAGTCCCCCGAGGGAACGCGCATTGCTCATGAGGTGTATCAACCCGATGCATAGGAAGATGACCCCACCGATCTGGTTGGTGTTCCTCGACCGTCCGAAGCCGATCAGCAGACCCGCCGTCATGGTCAGCAGCGGGCCGTATCCGAATTTCCAGTCAGCAAGGAATTCATTCTGGACGGTGTACGTGGCAACGAACAGGGATGTCACATACCCGATGAAAAAAGCCGCCATCCTGTCAAGCTTGAACCGGGAGATATGTGCGATGACGATGATGTTCAACGCGAAGAATATGAGCCTTGCCCATCCGCGCTGGTAATCAGCTATCAGTGACCGGTTCAGCATGTCCGACAGCATCTGCATGGCCAGGTAAGCCACCCATGCCAGCATGACCATCCGCAGCATCCTGTCCTGCTTGAAATAGGAGAGGATGGACTTCCAGTTCAGGACGAAATACGACAGGGTGATGATCTCTGAATAGGTCAGCACACCGATGAGGCTGACCCTCAGGAAGACAAGGGATCCGATCAGGAAAAGGAAAATATGTGAGGGATATATGTTCATATCATCGACCGGACATAACGTGTTCGTATACCCGAAGGACCTTGTCGGCGTATTGGTCCTGCCGGTAGGATGTGCGGACGAGCATGCGGTTCATGATGCCGGCCCCGTCGACGTCAAGATCCCCGGTGGCGAGGCTGCGAATGGCATCCGATAGCAAGGACGGATCCCCGGGTGGCACGAGTAGTCCGTTGATCTGGTCTTCCACGACGGAGCCTGCGTGCGGCGTGGTGATCACGCAACAACCGGAGGCGAGTGCTTCGAATACGACGCGTGCCGAGCCCTCCATGAGTGTCGGGAAGACGAAGACACGGAATTGCACCATCAGTCGGGCCAGCTCATCCCTCGGAAGGATGCCCAGGTGTATGACCCTTTGCCCGAAGCGTTTACGGAAATCGGACCATGCCTGCTGCACGTCGGCTTCAATCCCGCCGGCAATGGTCAGCGTCCATGGCATATCATCCACCATCGCCAATGCATTCATCAGTTGCAACGCACCTTTTCGCTGTCCGAACCCACCGCAGAACAACAGGTCATATGCCGGCTTGCGCTGTAATCCCTGCTTCAGTGCATGGTCGGATGCCGCAAGGAAACGGGCATCGACACCCCAGTATACCACGGACAGCTTTTTGGGATCGTATCCACAAATGGTGAACGTCCGCTTGACGAAATCAGAATTCACCAGGATATGATCGGCATGCTGAAAGTCTTCCAGGTAAAGGCTTTCGAGGGGAGATAGTGACTGTGGTCCCAGGTTTTCCGGCAGTAGGAAGCCCTTCTGATGACGGAGATACGATACGGCATAGGGATGACCAATGGAATGATCACAGATCGTCTTTTTCCCTATGGAACGGGCATATGCCGCGGAATCGAATCCAAAACAGTTGCGGAAATGGTAGATGTCGAACGGTGTACGCTTCAACACCCGGGCCGCCTGCCGGGCATAAGCACGAAACCCTGACTCCTGCAGTTTTTGCTGCAGGTATACGGAACGCCCGCCGAAAGCCAGATCCGCCGCCTTGAAGCATATCTCTGTCGCGTTGAAGGCATGCACCCGTGCATCGGGAAGGTCTTCGCGCCTTGCCAGGAGCCGTTGCAGGCCTGCCTGTGGGACCCTGCCGAGCCAATCGGCCCAGAAGCCCTTCGGATATCCCCCGGTGAGTAATGCCGAGAGTACCCCCCGCTTTTCCAACTCACTCGCAAGCGGTGCAAGATGGAACCTGTATGTACCATTGGAGACGACGACCTTCATGAAGATAATACTAACGTATACGAATGAACGAAAATGAACAGCACAGTTCAGATGACGGCATGACGGCTTCTGATGGCTGCCATCAGGTCGCTGCGGAGCCTCGCGGTGATCCCAGGGAAGCTGTCACGCGTCAGCAGCAACGACCGCTTCATGACGAAAGGGATCATGACAAGGTCGGCCACCAGCGTCGCAAGTGCAGCTCCTTCCAGGCCGAACTGCAGCGTCAGTAAGTAGCAGGCCGCCAGTGACAGCACCGCGGCGATGACGTACCGCCGGGCGAGACCTTCATATTCATTTGCGGAAAGCAGAACGATGCTGCTGGTATACCAAAGTGCATTCGCCGGCACGGCCACGAGGAAGGCGATGAGCAGGCTTTGGGATATCGGCAACAACTGCCTTGTCCACTGCTGGAACAGCCAGGCACCTCCTAATGAGAATATAAGGGCGGCCGTGACGGCGAGGCTCACCGACAGGAACACCGATGTACGATGCAGCATGGCGGCCCTCTGATAATCACGCTTCCCGAAGAGCAGGCTCAGTTCAGGCCAAACGGAATGATTGATCAATTCGAGTCCCTGACTGATCAACCGCACCAGGGTGCGGGAAGTGGAAAAAAGTGCAACGGCTGCCGGGCCAAGGACAGACTGCACGAGCATGACCTGCCCCTGCAGCAACATCGCATGGCCCAACGGCAGGGCCTGGTAGTAAAACCCTTTCGTGAAGAGCTCCCGCACCATGGGCATCGAGATGTCCTTGTGCTTGAACCGTATCCCGGGCAAGGCGCGACGACTGAAAATATACACGAGCAGCAGATAGGTGCTGGTGGACAAAAGATTCGCCAGGGCAAGCATATCGAACCTGCTCCCGCTTTTCAGCATGAGCAGGATGAGTGCGAGTTCCAGCCATAACTGCAGCCCCAGGAGGATGCCCACCAAATGTGTTTTGCGTGCTGCCCGCAATCTCGTGCCAAACACATCTGCGAAGAATGACAGGATAACCGAAAAGGAAAGGATGAACGCGGCCAGGGAAAGCTCGATCGATCGTTCCTTCGGAACGCCTAACCATCCGGCCAGCGGTGCGTGACAACTGCCAAGGATCACGAGCGGGAGGATGACCATGCCGGACACTGCAGCGAGAAAAAAAGTATTGGAATAGGTCTGCCTGGCCTTCGTCGCGTCACCCCCACCCATATTCATCACCATCTCATTACCGGCCACGGTACCATAGCCCATATTCGATAGCGAGAGCCAAGCAGGTATGGTCGACAGCACAAGCCAGCGACCATAGTCGTCCTGCCCAAGGGCAGCCAGCAGGATCGGCACCTGCAAAAGACGCACACCGATGTTGGAGAACAATCGGCTCCATAACTGAGAGAGCAGATTCCGGAGGATGGTTATGCGGATGTTCAATGGATCGCTTTGATATTTATTTCACGGATTCCAATACGAAACCGGCACCGTTCAGTATCCTGCCGGGATGCTCGACATGCTTGATCTCCGGGATCGCACTGACGTGACAGTCATGCTGAATGATGTCGCTAAAACCTGCTGCAGTCAATAGCGCTGTCAACAACCTGGCATCATACATGAACTTGTGGCTGTGAAAATCCGCCACCGCTGCGTAGATGCGTTTCCATAAGGATCGCGGACGCCTGACCTCCCGGAACAGAAGCTGCCGATTCAGTTCGAATGCAGCAAATGGATCCGGGGATGTCATATATGCCTGTACCATATTTTCCAGGTCTGGCAGTACCAGCCGCAGCATCCCTCCGCCTTTCAATACCCGCCGGCATTCCTGAAGCAATCGTAAGGCATCCTCATGATACAGATGTTCGAGGACATGTGATGCATATATCGCATCAGCGGATGCGTCTTCGAATGGCAACGGCCGGTTCAGGTCGAGGTAGCGGACATGTGATGGCCATTCATGACCATTGTATTTCCGGATGACCGACTTTATTGCTTTCCCCAACCAGCCATGCTGCAGCCAAAGATTCCAGCTACCATCATAGTCTTCCCATACCGTCGGCACCGCCTCCGGTCCGCATCCAAAATGCAGCAAACGCCTCCCTGTTAAACAGACCCCGGCATACGATACCATCTTAATCATGCTAGTATTTATTTTCTTTTGTTCCGCAGATCATTCAGCCAACGTTTCATCCCATGGTCATCCTGGTAATAGCCATACCCGTAGAGGTATCCCTGACCGTATCCGAGTATCCGCTTCCGCACAGCATTCATGATGATATACGGCCGGGGAAGCTTGCCGTGGCTGGCGGCCTCTTCGATGATCTCAAGGTGTGATAGCTCCGTCACATCCTTCCTGACCACATACAAGGTGGTGTCAACGAAACGATTGAGCAGCAACGCATCGCTGACAAGACCCACAGGTGCCGTATCGAGGATGATGTATTCGTATTCTTCCCGAACGATCCGAAAAAGTTCTGCGATGCGATCACCCATCAGCAGTTCGCTGGGATTGGGTGGGATGAATCCACAGGTGATGATGCCCAGGCCGGGGTCGTGTTCAGACTGCCGCACGATGCTGCGCCAGTCCATGTCGGGATTCACCAGGTATTGCGTGATGCCGGGCATTGTGCTTGCATCCAGTTTCAGCATCTTGTTGAGCCGAGGGTTGCGCATGTCCAGCTCGATGAGCAGTACTTTCTTGCCCGCAAGGGCCAGCGTGATGCTGAGGTTCAGGCTCACAAAGGATTTCCCCTCGC
>JBIKIB010000224.1:0-6189 GCA_044361845.1 Chitinophagaceae bacterium
ATTCCCGGTGCACCAGATGTACAAGTCCTGGCTCAAGGGTAAGCACTGCACCGGTTTTTTCGGGATCGTCTATGGTGGATAGGATATTTCCCAGTCTACATTCGGTGGATTTCATAATCCCTATTTTTAATATGATTGGATAAAACTTATTTCTTTCTGAGATGGGGTAGCTTGGATTCGGCAAGGCGAGCAGTTTCAAGTCGGGTATACTGGCGACCTTCAGCCACCCATTGGGCCAGTTCCTTTCTTGAGAAGTAGATTTTTTTCCCTTTTTTCATAAAAGGGATCTCTTTCATGTGGGTCTTGAAATAGAGTGTCGAGATCTTAATATCCAGAAATTTGGCCGCATCTTCCGCCGATATCATGTCTTCGGTGTGCTCCATAGGGGCAACCTTTTTGTTATACTCTGCAAAAGCCTCCCGAACGGCGGAATGCACAATTTGCATCAACATCTCTTTGTTTACTGGGATGATCATTCCTTCTGTTTGCATGATTGTTGTGTTTAATTTATTTTTCTTTGTTTTACCTTTAAGTAACGTAATTTCGCTTCAAGATAGTAAATAATCGTTTAGTACAAACAACTATTTATTTTTTATGAAAAAATTTTCCACTCGCCTGATTGCATTGATGGAATCCCTGGAGGTTTCCGGCTACATGCTGGCTAAGGAAATAGAGGTGAGTGATATGTCGATTAGCAAATACAGAACGGGTAAATCCCTTCCGGCCTGCGAGTTCTTTGAGAAACTATCTGCCAGATATCCTGAAGTAAACCTGAATTGGCTGATTGGTGAAAGGGGTGAAATGTTTCTGGATCCGAATATGAAGGTTAAGCCGGCAAAGGTGAAAGAGCCCCCAAAGGATCTTATCGAAGCGAAAAATGAGCTGATTTCCTTACAGACGAAGAATATTGATTTCTTAGAGACGAGAATGGAGGAATTAAGGGATGAATTGAGGACTTACAAAAAGGCTGAAGAGATCCTTCAGGCGGTGAAAAAGAAGAAGTCAAAAAACTTATAAAACTGAGAGAACTGATTTGTTGTTATTCTTGTTGTTATCGTAAAAAAAGGAAGGGGCTATGTTTTCACATAACCCCTTGATTATCAAGTGACCCCGTCAGGATTCAAACCTGAAACCTTCTGATCCGTAGTCAGATGCTCTATTCAATTGAGCTACGGGGCCTTGAGGAGTGCAAAAGTAACTAATTTCCTCAAAAAAACATAAAAGTTGACCGGGTTTTTCAACCATCGAAAAAACTAAGGATCATCCGGCGTCGACCTATACATGTCCCCGGTAAATTGTCATCCTTCCTCTGCATGATTTTTTCAGCAATCCATACACTTTTAGCATCGCCGCCTTTTGACTCATTCACTCACCCATCATGGCTGCCACCCATCCCTTTTACCATCAATTCGACTAAAATTGTCCCGGACAAGACCAATAGCTAATATATTCGCATATTAACAATCAGAAGGAACCCCATCAAAGTCAACATCATGCGCAAATTGATATTCCTCCACCTGCTGCTCTTACATGCTGCCATCGGCATTTCTCAACCCATGGCTTCCGTGGATACTTCATGGAAGAAACAATACAGATACACCCATGAACGGATCAATAACCTCTCACATACAAAACTCGAAGTGCGCTTCGACTACGACAAACGCTTTCTCTATGGAAAAGCATGGATCACCCTCAGCCCGCATTTCTACCCCACCGACTCGCTGCAGCTCGATGCAAAGGGAATGGACATCCATAAAGTCTCCCTTGTAAGCCCCAAAGGACTGCAGACACCCCTTACGTTTCAATACGATGGCATGCTGTTGTCTATTCAACTCGACCGCATCTATCGAAAGGATGAGAAATACACCGTCCATATAGACTACACCTCCAAACCCGACGAATTCGAAGAGAAGATGGGCAATAAAATGCTCGGAGTGAAAGGCCTCTATTTCATCAATCCAAAGGGAGATGTAAAGGGTAAACCCATACAGATATGGACACAGGGCGAGACCGAATCCAGCTCGGCTTGGTTCCCCACCATCGATAAGACGAACCAAAAAACCACACAGGAGATCACCATGACGGTCCCCTCCAAATACGTGACGCTCAGCAATGGAAAGCTCCTGAGCCAAAAAAAGAATGCTGACGGAACGCGGACCGATCACTGGAAGATGGACCTCCCGCATGCACCCTACCTGTTCTTCATGGGGGTCGGCGACTACACTGTCGTAAAGGACAGCTGGAAAGGAAAAGAAGTGAGCTACTATGTGGAGCCTGAATACGGCCCCGTGGCACGCAGGATCTTCGGAAACACCCCGGAAATGATGACCTACTTCTCCCGCATCACGGGGGTCGAATATCCCTGGAACAAATATGCACAGATGACCGGCCGGGATTTTGTGGCAGGAGCTATGGAAAACACGACCGCCACACTCCATCAGGAGTCTGCACAGCAGGATGCCCGCGAACTGGTCGATGGCAACCGGTGGGAAGGGACGATCGCTCATGAACTCTTCCATCAATGGTTCGGCGATTATGTCACGGCCGAGAACTGGACAAACCTCACCCTCAATGAATCTTTCGCAGACTACAGCGAGACGCTCTGGTCGGAGTACAAATACGGACAGGACGAAGGGGATGCCACCAATTTCATTGGCATGCAAGGGTACCTGCAAAGCCGCAGCGAAAACAAAGACCTCGTCCGCTTTCAGTACAGTTCACCGGAAGATATGTTCGACGCCGTGAGCTATAACAAAGGCGGGCGCATACTGCATATGCTCCGTAACCACGTCGGTGACAGCGCCTTCTTCAGATCACTGAATCACTATCTGACGACACATAAATTCGGTTCCGCTGAAGCGCATGACCTCCGGTTATCATTCGAAAAGATCACCGGCCGCGATCTGAACTGGTTCTTCAACCAATGGTATTACGGTAACGGTCACCCGAAACTGGATATCGAATACACATACGATGCGGCGGTTCGAAAGATCCGTGTAATGGTGAAGCAAACACAAAAAGGACAGACCTTCCGCATCCCTGTGGCCATCGATGTGTACAACGGATCGAATCCAAAGCGTCATATCGTTTGGATCGAAAATCCGATCGACAGCTTTTACTTTGACGCTCCCGGCAGACCCGATCTGGTGAATTTCGACGGCGACAAAATCCTGCTCTGCGAAAAAAAGGAGAATAAGGACCTTGCCAACTATGTCCACCAATACAAATACGCGAAGAAATATCTGGATCGTAGAGAGGCCATCGAATACTTCGGTCAGAGGATGACCGAACCCATGGCCGTTGAAATGATCGGGATGGCCCTGAAAGACCCTTCGCATCGCTTGCGTAACCTCGCTGTTTCCAAGACCAACTTCAAGGATGAGTCGATCCGGAAATCCCTGGAGCCAGCCATCGCAGTCCTTGCCGCTAAGGACGTCAACCCTAGGGTAAAGGCTGCAGCGATAGATAAACTCTCCCCGCTCAGGAATCCCGCCTATCGCACGATATTCGACAAGGCATCCCTCGACTCGTCCTATACCGTTTCAGGTGAAGCCCTCGAAGCATTGTCGCAAGTGGATTCTGCAGCGGCGGTCACCCGGGCCATCCAATTCGCCAAACTGCCTATGAAAGGAATGCTCGAAAAATCTGTTAACAATATTCTCGTCAGGTCAGGTAATGAAGAGGTCTATGATCGGATCACATCCCGCTTTGTCAGTCTCGGCCTGTCGAATGAAAAGTTCGGGATGCTGGAAGATATGTCGCAGCTGCTTGCCAATGTCAGCGATGATGCGAAGTTCAAAAAAGGCGTAGACATGATCACTGAATTCCGGGACTCCATCCCCGAACAGATAAAATCCGAGACGGACCCATATATAAACGGTATGATCCTCACCGGACTCATGAACAAAAAACGTGAAAAAGGATTCTCAGCTCATGCCGACTATGTGAAGTCGAAACTGGGAGGTAAATGATCTGTTTTTCACCGATCGCACAGCATCCATCTTCATTGCAACGTAGAGCCATGGAGATGGATGTTTTTTTTATCCCGTGACCTTGATACGTGGATCTTTCACTTTTAGAGCCGTCATAGCAGAACACCCTTCATGGCCCTGTGCGGATTTCCGCAGCTGACGGACCCTGACAAGTTGATCATATCCGCACATGATCTTAGTTTCTGATGATGTGCATCGACGATGGCAGTCCGGAATGACGATGACGGAGCCTGCACCATACGCTATCTTCATAGCATACGACGATGCTCTTTTTCACCCACCCATGGGGCGGGAATATGTTCTTGCAACCCGTCCCTTCGGTGGATGAGCGAATACACGCCGCGTCCTCAGTAGTTCCACTTGACGAATGCTTCCATCGCAGCGTATTTCGGCAAGCCCAGCTGGTCGTAGATATCAGCTGTCGAGGCGTTGCGTGCTTCCGCCCTTTCCCAGAACTCACGGTCATCGCTACCCTGGAATACCACCCCGTCCTTCTGCGACTGGTGGATGAAGATGCCATGGCGTTTTTGCACCACCTGACTGGGGCTCATCGGGATGGCCATGTCGACATCCCAAAGATTCCACTCGGCCCATGCTCCGCGGTACAGCCATAGCCAGCAGTTGGAGATCGATGGGTCGTTCATTTCCTTGAGGCGTTTCAGCGCTTCCATCATGATGTCGAAACAGACCTTGTGGGTTCCGTGCGGATCGGCGAAATCACCTGCCGCGAATATCTGATGTGGACGGATCTCCCGGATCAGCTCCATATGGATCCGGATATCCTCTTCTCCGGGCGGGAATTTCTCGATGAGGCCCGTCTCATAAAATGGCAGGTTCATGAAATGGATCTGCTCGTCAGCAAGCCCCACGTATCTGCAAGTGGCCCTTGCTTCTGTGCGTCGGATCATACCCTTGATGGAGCGGATCTCATCCGTGTCTTTCTGGTGTGATTTTTTGGTTTTGAGAAAAGCCTTCGCGTCGTTCCATATCCTGTTGGCCCGGCTCTTGTCGATGCCGAAAGTGGAGTCGAATTCCACCGCGAAGTCAAGCTGCCGCATCACGAACTCGTCACTGACAGCGATATTCCCCGATGTTTGATAGCCGACATGCACTTCATGTCCCTGCTCATGCAGCCGAAGGAAAGTGCCTCCCATCGAGATGATATCATCATCGGGGTGGGGCGAGAAAATGATGACGCGTTTCTTTTCGGGGTAGCGCCGCTCCGGATGACGGGGAAGCTCTTCCATGTGTTTGCCGCCCGGCCATCCGGTGATGGTGTCGCGCATACCATTGAAGACCCTGATATTGATATCGTATGAATTGCCATACATGACCAGTAGGTCGCTCAGGCCATAATTGTTATAGTCGTCGTTGGTGAGCATGAGTACAGGCTTGCTGATGCTCAATGCAAGATTACATACCGCATTGCGGATCGTTTTTTCTGTCCACTCGATGTCTCCCGTGAGCCAGGGGGATTTCACCCTGGTGAGTTCCTGCGCAGCTCCTTCGTCAAGCACGAAAGTGCAATCGGCATGTTCCTGTAGGATCGATGCGGGTACCTGCTCCGTCACGAATCCTTCCACGGATTTCTGTATGATCGGTGCCTTGTAGTTGCCCCAAGCCATCAGGATGATCTTCCGCGCATCCATGATCGTGCGGATGCCCATGGTGACGGCCAGGCGGGGGACTTTTGAAATGTTCGGAAACTCATATACGTTGGCAAGCCGGGTGGTGTTGTCGAGCGCCACCATCCGGGTTATCGAAAAACGACTCGACCCGGGCTCATTGAAACCGATATGCCCGTTCAGGCCGATCCCAAGTACCTGTAGGTCGATCCCTCCGGCTTCCTCTATCTTCCGCTCATAATCCGCCGCATATTCACGGATATCACCCTTCTCGATCATGCCATCGGGGATATGCACGTTGGATGGGTCGATGTCGATATGGTCGAAGAGATGGACCTTCATGAAGCGATGGTAACTCTGCAAAGCCTCAGGTTCCAAAGGGTAGTATTCATCGAGGTTGAAGGTGATGACATTCCTGAAGCTGAGTCCTTCTTCCTTAT
This sequence comes from Chitinophagaceae bacterium, assembly GCA_044361845.1. Lineage (GTDB taxonomy): Bacteria > Bacteroidota > Bacteroidia > Chitinophagales > Chitinophagaceae > Pollutibacter. The sequence goes on from JBIKIB010000224.1 coordinate 6,058, forward strand.
GCAGTTTCACCAGCTCTGAATAGAGCGATTTCGGGGAAGATCCCGTGGCAAGGCCAAGCACGCATGTCTGCTGGTCCTTCTCCTTCTGCCTGATAAGATCAGCTATCTGGCGTGCCACTGCAGCAGAAGCCG
>JBIKIB010000225.1:0-6185 GCA_044361845.1 Chitinophagaceae bacterium
AGCGACAACCAAAGGATGTTTTTGGCAACGGGTGCGATCAGTTTGAGGTCATCATCCCCGATCGTTTTGAAATTGACCGCACTCACCTCAAGCATATGGCTTCCGATGGAGACCGGACGCACGACGAATCCGGCATTTCGGAGGGCGACCATGGCCGATGAATCCGGGATGCCGACATCCGGAAGGGGATCCGTAACCGGCATTTGCGGTCTTTCTCCCGATATGAATGGCCTGACCGTATCATTCCCTGCGTGATCGCGTATCTTCTCCCCTCCCGATGCGCCATGCTGTATCCACCAATGGATCAGCGCCGTTTCCTGAGGAGTCAACTGTTTTTTCCCTTTGGGAGGCATATGCTTCTCATCCCCGCCCGGCAAGGATATGCGTTTGAATAATTCACTCACCGATGCGTCTCCCGGCATGATCGCCGCGCCTGTCTTTCCCCCTTTGAGGAGGCGCTCGATCTCATCCATCCGGTATCCGCCCTTGGTCTTTTTCACATTGTGGCACTGAACGCATTTCGCTTCGAACACCGGCTCCAGCAGCCCCGCATAGACGGTGATGGTGGATGTGTCGGTGATGGCCGGTATCGGCTCAATGATTCCCGGCTTTTTAATCCCTATCGCATCATCAGTGGATGCCGAGAAATTCAGGTATCCTTCACCGTGAGTGAGGCTTCCACCATGATGGCCTGCGACACCGAGGAGGATCATCGCCAGCCAGAAACATCCGTGATAGGCTTTTGCGGCAAGTGTGGAGATGCGGTGTCTTGTATGCAGAAAGAGTAAAACAGCGACGATCACGGTGAATAGTATCGCGGACCACTGGTGCAGGAAGACCGCATCCTCCTCGTATTCACCCGACAATGAAAGCATCCAGCCGAACAGGGATGCGCAGAGCGAGGAAATGGCCACCGCTGCCAGCATGAATGATACCCATGCATCCTGCTCCCGGATCTTTCGCGGAGAAAGGTACCGCACGGTGAAGGCCAGGAGGAAGATGCCAATGGGCAAATGAACGACAAGTGGATGGAGCCGGCCGATGATATCAGTGATCATGCAATGAGGTTATGTATGACTTCCCCTGCCACATCGGTGAGCCGGTATCTTCTCCCCTGGCTCTTATAGATGAACTGCTCATGATCGATGCCCATGAGGTGCATCATCGTCGCCTGAAAATCATGCACATGCACTTTATCCTTGACCACATTGTGTGCGAAGTCATCCGTTTCGCCATAGACCAATCCCGGTTTCACACCACCACCCGCCATCCACATCGTATAGCAGGCGGGGTGATGGTCACGCCCGAAACTTTCAGGCGTGAATCTGCCCTGCGAGAAGCTTGTCCGCCCGAATTCTCCGCCCCAGACCACGAGGGTGTCATCCAGCAGGCCACGCTGACGGAGGTCCTTCACAAGGGCCGCAGAGGCCTGGTCGGTCATTTTTGTCGCGCTGCGGATACCAGCTGCTATCGCACCATGGTGATCCCATCCGAGATGATACAACTGTATGAACCGCACATCCTTTTCGGCCAGGCGCCTGGCAAGGATGCAGTTGTGCGCGAAGGTGCCCGGCTTGAGGACATCTTCTCCATACATGTCTAGGATATGTTGCGGCTCATCCGACAGGTCGGTGATGGATGGGATGGCCATCTGCATCTTATAGGCCATCTCATGCTGATTGATCTGGCTTTCGACTTCGGGATCGTGCCATACCTCGTTTTGCAGTCTGTTGAAACCCTTAATGTAGTCCAGTGCCCTGCGCCTGTCCATTCGATCGATGCCATCGGGATTGTTGAGATACGGCACCGGATCGTTGGTGGACATGAACTGCACGCCCTGGTGGTGCGAAGGCAGGAACCCACTGCTCCACGCGGCGTTGCTGATGGGCTGATCGCCGCCACCTTTCGACAACATGACGATAAAGGACGGCAGGTTGTCGTTCATGCTGCCGAGCCCATAGCTTAGCCAGGAACCGATGCACGGCCTGCCACTCAGCTGATTGCCCGTCTGGGTGAATATGAGTGCCGGTTCGTGGTTGATCTGTTCGGTGTACATCGACTTCACGATGCAGATATCATCGACGATGGATGAGATGTGCGGGATATGTTCGGAGAGGTACGTACCATTGGCACCGAACTGGCTGAACGTGGCTGTCGGCATCGCCAGCGGAAAGGAATACTGGTTGCTGACCATTCCCGATATCCGGTTCTTCCCGATCACGGATTCAGGGATCTCCTGACCATGCATCTCATACAGCTTCGGCTTGTAATCGAAGAGCTCCATCTGCGAAGGGCCTCCGCTCTGAAAAAGATAGATCACCCTTTTCGCCTTCGGCATGAAATGCGGGTTCACCAGCGGACGGTTTCCTTCTTCGGCTGCCTCACTGATCACCTTAGCGATATGTTTTTTGTCTTTGCATCCGGTGAGTGCATTCAGCGCGATCCCTCCCAGTCCAAGTACGGACCCGCGCAGGAAATCCCTGCGTCTTTTCTGAAAATGTAAATTCATCCCCTCGTTCATCCGGATTTATTTTCTGGTTAGGAATTCATCTGTGTTCATCAGTGCGAGTGCGGTGTTTGAAAGGCATGCCAGCTGCAGCTCATCAACCGTCTCCGCCCGCCTGACGCCTGTTGCAAGCAAAGCCTTTGCCTTGAGCGGATCTTTTTCAAAGCTGATGCGTTCCGACTGGTACATCTCCTGCATCAATGCGGCCTCCCGGTTGTTCGGAAAGCGTCCGGTGATCAGCCTGAACCCGTACCGCAGTCGTTCCTCGAGTTGCCTGCCACCTTCCTGCATCATCCTGACACCGACAAACCTAGCCGCCTCCACGATCTGCGGATCGTTGAGCATTGCGAGCGATTGCATGGGTGAGCTGGAAACCTCACGCTGCACGATGCAGACAGACCTGTCGGGTGCGTCGAATATCTGGAGGAAGGGCACCACGCTTGTCCGCTTACGCACGGTATAAATGCTTTTCCGGTGGATATCCTCGCCTGTGGAAAGGGTGTACTGATATCTCCATGCCTTATCACTGAGCTCTTCCCACAGACCGGCCGGCTGGTAAGGATAAACACTCGGACCGCCCACTTTGGAGGACAACAGGCCAGCGACCGACAATGCATTATCGCGGATCATTTCCGCAGGCAGTTTGTACCGTGGATTCCGGGTGATGTATCGGTTGCGGGGGTCCGCTTTGAGTACGGCGTCATCATTCACCGATGCCTGCCGGTAGGTGGCACTCATGAAAACATATTTCATCAGGGCCTTCGTGTCCCAACCACCTTGCCGGTACCGAACAGCGAGGTGGTCCAGTAATTCCGGATGTGAGGGCATGGCACCCTGGTTGCCGAAATCATCCGATGTTTCCACAAGGCCTTTACCGAATATCAACTGCCAGACCCTGTTCACGGCAACCCTTGCCGTGAGCGGGTTTTTTTCATCGAAAAGCCACTTTGACAATCCGAGCCTGTTCCTGGGCAGGTCGGCAGAAAAGGGCAGTATGGCATTGGGGGTTGAAGGGACGACCTTTTCGCCATGGCTGTCATAGATGCCGCGCTGCAGGACGAAGGCCTGCCGTGGCTTCGGAAGATCGCCCATCACCATCACCTCTTTCACAGAGTCGTACAGGTCACACAGCGATCTGCGCGCAAGGATCAGGGATGAATCCATGGTCCTGGCAGTTTTTTTAAAAGGAAAGCTTTTAAGTGCATACAGGTATCCAATTTCCGGTGTGGTGAGGACATCGGAAAAAACATGGAACTCATCCAGTTCCCCACGGGGCATGGTCCTGTCGAGGGCTTTCTCCCCGAGGGTGAGCCCTTTGAGTGGACCTTTATGGATGCTATAATGCTGGCGGATATTCTTCACGAGATGATCATATTCCACATCCAGGCCAGACTTCTTCCCATTGATGTAAAGGCTCACACCCTTTGCCTTGCTGCTGCCATCATAGCTGACGACGATATGGTTCCATGTGTTCAGGGATAGTTTTTCCGTACTCATCACACTGATCGCGTCATGCGGGAAATTATGGCTGAGCCTGAAGTTGAGGCGGTCATCCTTGAGGAGCATGTCATAGCCCTGGTAGCCATAGCGATGGTTCTCAGAGTGATAAAAAACGGTTGCCAGCGGATAGCGCTCCGGTACTTTCAGCCAGAAACTATAGGAGAATGGTTCGTATCGCTCAAAATACCCTACCGTGGTAGCAGGAAAGGTTACATGCGTCTCTTCGTTATAGCGAAGCGATCGGCCGACTTTCCCCTGCCCGTATTCCACCTTCCTGTATTCGGGATTTGTTTTCGGATCGGCATCATTGACGAAATTGCCCGTTTTGTCATCCTTTTTCCGGATCCGGTCAAAACCCACTGTAGCGACCACCTTTGCGGCGAGGGACCGGCTTATCTCCTTTTCACCCCCTGCCAGTTGCGCAGCGACGTATGCATTGAACCTGATCGCATCCTTTCCTTCAAGCTCCCTGATCCGACTGTTGAGTTCCTTGATGGATGATTCATCTTTTTCAGACGTGAGCAGCAAGGTAGGGCCCGGTACCACCCGCTCATCCCCGTAGTTTGGACTTCCCTTTTCGAAAGTGCTGTTGAAAAAAGCGAACATGGAGTAATAGTCCTTCTGGCTGACGGGATCGTACTTGTGGTCATGACACTTTGCACAACCCATCGTCATTGCAAGCATCGCAGTGCCCAGGGTGTTCGTCCTGTCGGTGACATATTCCACCCGGAATTCCTCTTCAATGATCCCGGCCTCACTGTTCTGTTTGTGGTTGCGGTTGAATCCCGTTGCGAGGATCTGTTCCTGCGTGGCACCGGGGATCAGGTCACCCGCCATCTGCCAAGTGATGAAATCATTGAACGGCAGATTGCGGTTGTAGGCACTGACGACCCAATCCCGCCAGGGACTCATATCCCGATGCTTGTCATCAAGGTATCCATGGCTATCGGCAAACCTCGCCACATCCAGCCAGTAAGCCGCCATGCGCTCGCCGTAATGTTTTGACGACAGGAAGCCATCCACGAGCTTCTCGTATGCTTTGGGGTCCTTGCTCGATACGAAGGCGTCTATTTCGGAGATGTCGGGGGATATGCCGCGGATATCAAAACTCAGGCGCCTGACAAGTGTTTCCCTGTCGGCTTCTTTTGCAGGATGAAGGGCTTTTTCTTCTATCTGCTTGAGCACGAATCTATCGACATCGTTCTTGACCCACGCTTTGTCATCGACTGCCGGAGGTGTCGGATCCCCGGGAACGACAAATGCCCAGTGTGGTTTGTATTCAGCGCCCTGATCGATCCATTTCAGGAGCATCGCTTTTTCCTGCGGGAGCAATTCAAGGTGAGACTCCGGTGTAGGCATCCTCTGATCAGGATCATCACTGAGGATGCGGCGGACAACATCACTCCCCGAAAGACTCCCGGGCTTGATGGCACGAAGCCCCGACTCCGTTACTTTCCCATATGCGAACGATGCGATGTCCAATCGCAGATCCGCCTTCTGTTTCTTGGCATCCGGACCGTGGCAGGAGAAGCATTTATCTGACAGGATTTTTTTCACATCGCGGTTGAAATCCACCTTGTCAGGAAGGGTTTCATAAGCCGCAGCCACATCAGCGGGCATATCCACCCGGCTGCAGGCTGACATCAGCAGCACTGCAGAGATGAACATGCTGATCAGCACAAGAAGATATTTTGTCATCAGGCAAACACTTTTCGGTTCAAAATTACCTTAGTTATGGAATGAAGCCGACCGTAAAAACAAGCGGCTTTGTATACTTTTTTGGCAATTGATCAGGATGCCCTGAAACACTTCCTGGGAACACCTTTCACACACACGCGATGTATGCGCGACAAGTGTCGGAAGGCCTTAAAATGCCGATGGGATGGGTGTTCCAATACTTACCATGCCATCCCTACGACAGATACAATATATCGATTTTCAACGAGTTTAAAAAAAACGTTGTGCATCTTCAGACGCTGCACCTGACCACCCGAAAGGGATATCGGAGAAACGATAACAGCACAGTTTCAGTAATTTCAACCTGACACAAAAATCCACAACATGTTCAAACGACAAGTCTTCTGTGCAATGGCCGTGATGGCCCTGGTCTGCACCCGGCTGAATGCCCAAGACATACACGTATCCGTGAAAGGTGATGACAAGCAAAACGGCACGGCAG
>JBIKIB010000022.1:0-19581 GCA_044361845.1 Chitinophagaceae bacterium
AATGCTGGCTGAGGTATGCGATACCCGGATGCCCGGGCATGAGCTTCTCATCAGGGCCGGGTACCCTCTTTTCCTCAAACCACACCGAACCGGCATCCGCTTGTAAAAGCCCTGCAGCGATCCTGAGGATGGTGGATTTTCCGGAACCCGTAGCACCTGCCAGGGCAAGGCGCTCACCCGGTTCAAGCTTAAAGCTGATGCCATCCAAAGAAAAATCCACGCCCTGCTTCCGCATGAGCTTCTCCACGACCAACAATGACATAATGCAGAATAAAGGGGTTTGTGATGAGGATCGGGTGCTAAAAAAACCGATCCCATTTCAAAGTTCGCAGATATCCTGTTAATATTCACTGAATGATATCCTGCAAGGGTCAAAGGTCAACACGTATTCCTGCAAAAAACGGCAGGAAATGTGCAAACATGCGCAGATGTACCACCCAAGTTGGTACGAATTTTCAATAACTTTCAGCCCCAAAACGATCATGATATGAAGTTAAGGTTGCCACTGTTCCTGTTGCTGTTATCATCCATGAGTTTGCAGGTCGAATCCCAGACGCCTGCCGAAACAAAGATGAATCAATTCGTCAATGACCTCATGAAGCAAATGACCCTCGAAGAAAAGATCGGGCAACTGAATCTGCCGGGGGCTGGGGATATCGTCACCGGCCAGGCATCAAGCTCCGACATCGGCCAAAAGATCCGTCAGGGTAAAGTCGGCGGCCTTTTCAACATCAGAGGACTTGATAAGATCCGTGCGGTACAGGATATCGCGGTTAAACAAAGCAGGCTGAAGATCCCACTGATATTCGGCATGGATGTGATCCATGGGTACGAGACGGTCTTCCCGATACCATTGGGACTTGCAGCGACCTGGGACCCTCAGCTGATCGAACAGAGCGCGCGCATCGCAGCGGTCGAAGCCACCGCACAGGGCATCTGCTGGAACTTTTCACCGATGGCGGACCTCAGCCGCGACCCTCGCTGGGGCAGGGTGGCCGAAGGGATCGGAGAAGACCCTTACCTGGGATCGCTGGTCACAAGGGCGATGGTCCGCGGATATCAGGGCAAGGACCTTTCCATGAACAACACCATGATGGCCACCGTGAAGCATTTCGCATTGTACGGCGCATCCGAAGCGGGACGGGACTATAATACCGTCGACATGAGCCATATCAGGATGTTCAACGAATACTTCCCGCCCTACAAAGCCGCCATCGATGAGGGTGTAGGCTGCGTGATGTCTTCTTTCAATGAGATCGATGGGATACCGGCAACGGGTAACCGATGGCTGCTCACGGATGTACTCCGAAGGATATGGAAGTTCAAGGGCTTCGTGGTGTCCGACTATACCTCGGTGAATGAAATGATGAACCACGGACTGGGCGACCTGAAAACCGTCGCTGCCATGTCTCTGAAAGCAGGCCTCGACATGGACATGGTCGGAGAAGGCTTCCTCACAACACTTCAGGCATCCGTCAACGACAGATCGGTCGATCCGGCAGAGATCGAACAGGCTTGCCGCCGGATACTGGAAGCAAAATACAAACTCGGTCTCTTCGAGGATCCCTACCGGTATTGCGATGAAAACAGAGCCCGCACGGATGTCTTCACCGAAGGACACCGAAGGATCGCCCGCCAGACTGCCGCAGAGAGTTTTGTGCTGCTGAAGAACAAAGGCAATATCCTGCCTTTGAAAAAAAACGGTACCATCGCACTGATCGGTCCGTTGATGGACAATAAAGAAAATATGTCCGGTACCTGGAGCGTGGCAGCGGACCTGTCCAAAGCCACTTCCATCCTCACTGGCCTCAGGGAAGTGGGAGGCAACAATGTTCGCATACTCACGGCACGTGGCTCAAACCTCGATGCCGATAGCCTCTTCGACGAGCGGGCAGGCTTGTTCGGAAAATCCACAGGCAGGGAAAACCGATCACCGGAAGAAATGATCCAGGAAGCGGTCACCATCGCAGCACAATCGGATGTGGTTGTCGCCGTACTCGGGGAATCCTCCGAGATGACCGGTGAGAGCTCCAGCCGTACCGATATCGGTATACCCAAAGCACAACAAGACCTGCTGCGCGCACTGTTGAAAACCGGGAAACCCGTAGTGCTCGTATTGCTCACAGGCAGACCACTCACCCTTACCTGGGAAGATGCACATGTCCCGTCGATACTGAACGTCTGGTTTGGCGGATCAGAAGCGGGAAGGGCCGTCGCGGATGTGCTTTTCGGGGATGTCAACCCCTCCGGGAAATTACCATCCACCTTTCCCCAGCATGTCGGACAGATCCCTCTCCACTACAACCACAAAAACACAGGAAGACCACTGCCGGAAGGAAAATGGTTCTCGAAATACACGAGCAACTACCTTGATGTCAACAACGAACCACTATACCCCTTCGGTCACGGACTCAGCTACACGACATTCTCCATTTCAGATCCGGTCGTGAGTACGATGACCCCGAAGGGCGATCAGATACTAACGGTAATGGCTACACTGACGAACACCGGCAACACCACGGGAAAGGAAGTCATACAACTCTACATCCGCGACAAGGTGGGTACAGTGACACGCCCCGTCAAAGAGTTGAAGAATTTCCAGAAGATAGAACTGAAACCCGGGGAGAAGAAGACCGTGCGATTCGACCTCAACACCGATGACCTGAAATTCTACAACTACGACCTGATATACGACTGGGAGCCCGGAGCATTTGATATCATGCTGGGCAGCAATTCAAAGGATGTGAAGACGATCACGGTCAATTGGAGCAAGTGAAATGATATGCAGGGCATCAGAACGATTGTCAGATCCTGATCACGCCCTGATACCCTGCATTCATATGGCCTGGTGATTGAATGGCTGCAGCACCATTTCACTCACCACCCCGCTCGAAGGCTGCTGGCAGAGGAACCATATCGCGCGTGCCGCTTCTTCCGCTCTGATCATCTTATCCTTTTGAACCCGCAGATCGATCGTGTCCCAGAAAGGAGAATCAACCCCTCCCAAAAAGAGATTGGTGATGCGAACATCGGTACGCTTCAGCTCTTCCCGTATGCTCTGCATCATCCCCACGAGTCCATACTTACTGGCACTGTAAGCAGCGGCTCCTGCCATCGGAACCTTTCCCAGCACACCGGGGATGTTGATGATCAGTCCTTTTTTAGCAGCCTTCATGCCCGGAAGGAATGCTTTCACCAGTATGAACGCTCCGATGAGGTTCGCATTGACCGTAGCGGTGAATTCCGAGAGGCTCAGCTGTTCAACAGGTTTTATGATACCGATACCCGAGGCATTGATCAGGATGTCAGGCGCACCGGACTGCGCACTGATCTGTTCTGCCATGGCATTCACGGATGCCTCATCCGTCAGGTCGGTGATGAAGATCCTTTCTGCCGGCACCTGCAGCGAGTGCGCAAGTGCGCTGAGCTCATCCACTTTTCTGCCCGACAGATACAATTCCGCACCACTGCCGGCCAGAAGCCTTGCGGTTTGTGAGCCGATGCCTCCGGTGGCACCAACGATCAGCACTTTTTTACCATGTAACTTTTCCATGCATTCGGTTTGACAGCATAAACAATTCAAGGCAGACATTGTTCTCCTTACGGCATGAATGACATATCCCTGATTTTTCCGCATCAGCTCTTCAGAGACCACCCGGCCCTAGACATGAACAGGCCTGTCTGGCTTGTGGAGGAATGGCTATTCTTCAGCCAGTACCGTTTCCATAAACAGAAACTCGTCTACCACAGGGCATCAATGATGCGCTATGCCGACCATCTGCGTTCGAAGGGATATGACGTGAGGTACATTGCCTGCACATCGCCCGAGCATGACCTGAGGATACTCTTCGATGAAATGGCCGGGCTCGGGATCACATCCGTTCATTATGCCGAACCAACGGATGACTGGCTGGAAAAAAGATTGTCACGATCGGCGGGATCGAAAGACATCCGCATCTTCGTGTATCCGTCACCGTATTTCATGAACCGGAAGATCGAGACGGATGCGTTCTTCAACGGCAGGAAACGATACTTCCAGACAGACTTCTACACCTGGCAACGAAAACAACGCCGGATCCTGATGGACCCGGATGGCACACCCACCGGCGGGAAATGGACATTCGACAGCGAAAACCGCATCAGGTTGCCAAAGGGAGAAACCCTCCCCACTTACAGATTCGCCGTACCCGACGCGTACACGAAGGAAGCAGCTGAATTCGTGGATCGTCATTTCCCGGGGAATTACGGGAATAGCAACCCGCCCTTCAAGGAAGGCTTCCCCTGGGCATGGACATTCGAAGCCTCAGATATGCTGCTGGACGACTTCCTCCACAACCGGCTGGAACGCTTCGGCAAATATGAAGACGCCATGGCGGATGAAGAATATTTCCTGTTCCACTCGATCCTCTCCCCCATGCTCAATACAGGACTGCTGGAACCGGCAGATGTCATCAAAAAAACACTCGACCATGCGACGCGGAACGATATACCCATGAATTCACTCGAAGGATTCATCCGGCAGATCATGGGCTGGAGAGAATTCATACGGGCCCTCTACGAACGGGAAGGAAGCCGTCAACGCACCCAAAACTTCTGGCAGTTCAGCAGAAAAATACCTGAACGATTCTGGACGGGTGAAACAGGCATCGCACCGGTCGACTCGGTGATCCGGAAACTGCTGATCACAGGCTATTCGCACCATATAGAAAGATTGATGGTGATGGGGAATTTCTTTTTGCTTTGCGAATTCGACCCGGATGATGTCCACAAATGGTTCATGGAGTTGTACATCGATGCGTATGACTGGGTGATGGTCCCCAATGTCTACGGCATGACACAATTCGCAGATGGCGGACTGATGATGACAAAACCCTATATCAGCGGCAGCAACTACCTGATGAAGATGGGTGACTGGAAGAAATCCATCGTTCCGCAAACGGGCAGGTGCTGGACAGAGACATGGGATGCACTCTTCTGGCGATTCATGCATGTGCACCGCGATTTCTTCCTCAGAAATCCAAGGCTGGGGATGTTGGTGAACACATTCGACAAGATGAATGAAGAAAAAAAGGGAAATCACTTGCGCATCGCAGCAGAATTCCTGAAATCACTGGACGTATAAAACCACCCCTGAGATGAAAAAACCATGGAACAGGATCGACCTGCCCGTTTATAGCGTCAGCAGCAGCAGCGGTGAAAGTAAGAATATGCATATCTGCACATATGTCTCCGCTGTAAGTATGAACCCCAAACGCTTCATGGTAGCCCTTTTCAAAGGAAGCCTCACCCTTGATCTGGTAGAGTCATCCCCAACATTCGTCCTTCAGTTGTTGTCTGCCGAACAATACCGTCTGGTGGCTTTACTCGGCCGAAAGAGCGGTCGGAATATGGATAAGATCGCATCCCTGAAAAAAAGGAAGCTCACCACCGAATGGCTCGGTTTCGTCGTGCTCCTCGAAGCCCTTGCCTGGATGGAACTGGAAGTGATCTCGCGAACAGATGCAGGCGACCATGTGATGATGCTATGCGACATGAAGGGATTCAAAAATAACCGGGATGGGGATCCGCTGACGCTGGACATCCTTCGATCGAAAAAACTGATCCGGATCTGACCCATCCGATATCGGCATGAGGCAGGATCCATCCATCCGGTGGGGCTTCTCGCCCTGAAATGGCGTACCTTTGCGCGAACATGTCAGGATATATAACCCATACAGAGATCTTCAGGCTCTCCATCCCAATGGAGCCTTTCGTGATCGCGACGGAAGTATCAACTGTCGCACAAAACACATTCATCCGGATACACAGCTCCGACGGACTCACAGGGATGGGAGAGTGTTCCGCATTCCCCATGCTCACCGGTGAGACGCAATCAACCTGCTTCGAAGTGGGCAAAGATCTCGCCCGCCTCATCAAAGGCAAGAATGGATATGACATTGCAGAACGTATGAACGAAATGGATGCGTACATCGCCAGAAATACGACCATAAAAAGCGCGTTTGACATCGCGTTACACGACCTCTCGGCAAAACGGGATGGTGTCCCTTTATATCAGTTCCTCGGCGGGAAACGCAAACGCATTGTAACCGACCTCACCATCGGCATCGATGAACCCGCCAGGATGGCGGAAACCGCTATTGATTTCGTTGCACGGGGCGTCCGGACGATCAAAGTCAAACTAGGGAAAAACGGTAAAGAAGATGTCGAAAGAATCAGACTGATCCGGGCAGCCGTAGGACCTGATATAACACTCCGCATCGATGCCAACCAGGGCTGGGATTTTGTGACAGCAAACGAAACTTTGAACGATCTGGCGGTATACGACATACAATTTTGTGAACAACCCATCCACCATCACTACGATAACCTTCTGCCGGCCCTTCGGCGACAATCTCCCGTAAAGATCATGGCGGACGAAAGCGTCTGCAACCATTTTGACGCCATCCGGATCATTGAATCAGGAGGATGCGATTATATCAATATCAAACTCGCGAAGTCTGGCGGGATACTCGAAGCCATTCGCATTGCCGATATTGCGGCAACATATGGCATACCATGCATGCTTGGGGGTATGCTCGAGAGTCGACTTGCGCTGACTGCAAAAGTACACCTCGCCATGTCGCACGAAAACATTGTCTTCTACGACCTTGATACATGCCTGCTGGGACATTTGGAAGATCCCGTGACAGGCGGGGCTGAATACCTGGGATTTGATCTGGAAGTGCCGGAAAGCCCCGGCATCGCAGCCGATATCGAATCCGGCTTCCTGGCCCGCTGCGGGAAAGCCACGATCTAACTGAAACGTATAACCGAAATAACCCGTAATTCACGATAACATATGGACAGGATGGAAGCGAGAAATGCATCTGAGAGCAGGATCATCATGACGGAGCTGGTACTGCCGAATGACACCAATCTATTCGGCAACCTGATGGGAGGAAGACTCATGTATTGGATGGACATTGCCGCGGCACTCTCCGCCAGTAAGCATTGCTTCGCTCCTGTTGTCACCGCCTCTGTCGATAATATCTCCTTCGAGTCTCCCATCAAACTGGGAAATGTGGTGCACATAGAAGCAAAAGTCACCCGTGCTTTCAATACGAGCATGGAGGTCCATTTACATGTATGGGGAGAAGACCTCACACACCAGTACCGATATAAAAGTAATGAAGCATACTACACATTCGTGGCACTTGACCCTAACAGAAAGCCCAGGGTCGTAGCTCCCGTGGTGCCAACCTCTGAAGAGGAGCAAAAGTTATTCGAGGGTGCGCTGAGAAGGCGACAACTCCGGCTGATACTCGGTGGAAAGATGAAACCCAATGACGCGTTGGAACTCAAGGCACTTTTCACGCAGGAGTGATCACGGAAAAAATCACTTATCGATCACACTTATCAGGTGGTGCTTACCCTTGAGCATGAACTTACGGCTCTGCTCGATCGCATCCATGACTTTTTCCAGGATGTTTTCGGGTGTGTCGGAATAATCTATCTCCATAGGGGCCTTGAAACGGACCGATAGAAGGGTTCCTTTTTTCTTGAACTTGAGCCCCTTTTTATTGAAAGCCCGCCAAAATCCATTGATCACCACGGGCACCACCATTGGCTGCTGTTCCCTGATGATATGTGCCGTCCCTTTTCGGCCGGGGGCGAATGGCTTTGTCGTTCCTTGCGGAAAAGTGATCACCCAACTCTTCTCCAGGGCTTGATGGATCTTATTGGTATCCTTGAGGTCGAGGCTGCGCTGCACATCCTTTCCTTCGGCTCTCCATGTTCTCTTCACCGTAAGGGCACCAGCGAGGGAAAAAAGCCGGGTCATCCAATTGTCCTTCATCGTTTCCTCTGCCGCCACAAAATACACGTTCGAAAAGGGATTGATCAGGTAGTATGGAATGCCTAATCGGTTTTGTTTCCGCCATTTCACCGCACAAAATATATGCAGAAAAGTCATGACATCAGCGAAATACGTTTGGTGATTGCTCACGAATAGGACGTTACTTTTAGGGAGACCGGCCAGATGCTCCGTCCCGCTTATATGAATACGATTTATGATCGCGAGTCCGGGATAGGTGAATATCCCGACCGTTGCATAAACAATTTTACGCACTATACTTATGTTCTTGATCCTCTCTGTGAGCTGATTCATGCGTTCCACATTTGACAATCGTGATGAAAGTTATATGTTTTATGGTTAGCATCCATCATTTTCCAAGAACGAAAATATCGGATGGTTTCTTATGCCATTCCCATCCACATCTTGCAAAGGAGGGTATATCTTTGAAAGATGTCAATTGATACCGCGATTTTCGATATGGATGGGCTATTGATAGACTCCGAACCACTATGGCAGGAAGCCGCACAGGAAAGTCTTGAGGGGCTTGGGGTCACCATCGATGATGATCTGTATGCATCAACGATCGGGCTCCGAACACGGGAATGCCTGGAGCATTGGTTTACCCACTTTGGCATCGACCACGTGCTGATTCCTGCAACGGATGAGGACATCACCGCACGCGTGATCCTAAAGGTTGAAAAAAGTGGCAGACTTATGAATGGAGTCATTAAGGCTATGGATCTGATGGAACAACTAGGCTACAGGATAGGTTTGGCGACTTCTTCCCCCACGTCACTGATCAAAAAGGTATTGTCAAAAACAAATCTGGAAGGCAGATTCCATGCGATCGCTTCCGCAGAGTTCCTGCCTTTCGGGAAACCGCATCCTCAGGTATACCTGGACTGTGCCATGTCGTTGAGAAGCATCCCATCATCCTGCATCTGTTTCGAAGATTCTTTTAATGGAATGATCGCAGCAAAAGCAGCGAGGATGAAGTGCATCGTGATACCATCCCCGGCTGCTGCACACAAATCCGTTTGGGGAGCAGCCGACCTTACGCTGGCTTCTTTGGATGACCTTACGAAAGAAACCTTACTGCGAATTTGACAAGATGAATTCTTCATCAGCTGTCATTTCATAACCGACTTCAGGCCTTTTCATACCCATTTTCTGACCCATATTGTCTTCATACACTTTTGCATAAAAAAAGGCTGCATCAGTTGATGCAGCCTTTGGTATGTCAATGAATGACAGTTGACTTGCTTTAGGAAGCTGACTCATCCTTATTGCCACCTTCCATTTTCTTCTTGAGTTCAGCCAGCACACCAAGATCGCCAAGGGTGGATTTTTCAACCTTACCCTGTACTTCCTTCACTGCTTTCTTGGCCTTCACGGCATCTGCCTTCCGCTCTTTGATTTCGGTATCCTTTACTTCAGCCTTGGACTGTTCCCAGATCCGTGTGTGGCTGAGGACGATCCTCTTTTCATTGCGGTCGAACTCGATGACCATGAATTGGTTGACCTCATCGGCGACAATCGTCTTACCGTCTTCTTTTGCAAGATGACGATTCGGCGCAAATCCTTCCAAACCATAAGGGAGCTGAACGATGGCACCTTTCTCATCCTTGCGGATGACAGTACCCTCATGCAAGCTACCGATGGCAAAAGTATCCTGAAGGGTATTCCAGGGATCTTCTTCCAATTGCTTGTGGCCCAGTTGCAGTTTGCGGTTGTCTTTGTCGATATTGAGGATCACGACATCAATGGCATTACCCGTCTTGGTATACTCTGTTGGATGATTGAAACGCTTCAACCAGCTCAGGTCACTGATATGGATCATACCACCGATACCTGGCTCCAACTCTACGAATACACCATAAGGAGTGATGTTTTTGACAAGACCCGAATGACGGCTATCCAACGGATACTTCACCTCGATCTCATTCCATGGATCTGAAGAAAGTTGCTTGATGGACAAACTCATCTTGCGACTGTCCTTGTCAAGTGTAACGATCTTAGCTTCATACTCATCTCCCAACTTGAAGAATTCCTTCGCATTGACAGGTGAATTTGCCCAGGTGATCTCACTCACGTGTACCAAACCTTCTACGCCCGGCATGATCTCCAGGAACGCGCCATAGTCCTCGATGTTCACGACACGCCCCTTTACAGTGGCGCCTTCGGTCACACCTTCATGCAGCGTATCCCATGGATGCGGGGTGAGCTGTTTCAGGCCTAGGCTTATGCGGCGTTTCTCGTCGTCGAAATCGAGTACGACCACGTTGAGTTTCTGATCGAGCTTGAGGACCTCCGAAGGATGGCTGATCCTGCCCCAGCTGATGTCGGTGATATAGAGGAGACCATCCACACCGCCAAGGTCGAGGAATGCCCCGAAATCGGTGATGTTCTTGATCGTACCTTCCAATACCTGACCTTTTTCCAACTTGCCCATGATCTCCATGCGCTGGGCCTCGATATCGCTTTCAATAAGCGCTTTGTGCGATACAACGGCATTTTTGATGGCCTCGTTGATCTTGACCACCTTGAATTCCATTGTCTTGTTGACGAACTGGTCGTAATCCGTGACCGGCTTGACGTCGATCTGTGACCCTGGCAAGAAAGTCTCCATACCGTAGATGTCCACGATAAGTCCACCTTTGGTCTTGCTGGTGACGATACCTGTAACCACATCCCCTGTACGATGCACTTCGACGATCTTCTCCCATGCACGGGCGATTCTCGCCTGCTTCCGGCTGAGATGCAGATGACCTTCACGGTCTTCTTTCTCCACCACAAGCACTTCTACGACATCACCCAACCGCAGTCCGGGGAGGTCGCGAAACTCATTGAGCGAAATAAGGCCATCGCTTTTAAATCCGATATTGAGGACAACATCGGTCTTGGTCATTCCGACCACGATACCTTCGATCATCTCACCATCTGTGATGGCCTTGAATGTGCCTTCATAGACAGCATCGTACTTCAGCTTTTCTTCGCTGTTGTAACTGGCGACATTGCGCTTGTCAATGCTCCAGTCGAAATCATCATGCGCTGTTTCGACAGCAGGGGTTGTTGGTAGTGATTTGTTTTCTTCCACTATTTGATTCCTCCTTTTAAGTGAATTTCAGTCTTGTTTTGTCAAGCCTGATTTGGGTCGGCAAAGGTAACGCAAATCAAAGAGAATGCCATGAAATAGGGATTTTTTTTGATAATTCCATTCCTCCACCCGAAAAAAAACTTCTTGGACGGATGACCCACCCAACTTTCAAACCAGTCAGGTAAATCTACACCCCAAAAAGCCTGGTGAACATACAAGGTCGGGTACTGCCATTTCTGCTGAATTTTCCTCCGCATCGTCGTCTCACAATGGCATGAAACACGAAATCAGGATTGACTTACACCCAACGATCATCAAAACCCTATGGACACATGCTTTTTATCGCAGATACAAGCTTGTCGAGGTCACGCGTCGATGTATACACGTTGGGCGTCACCCGCACTCCATGTATATTTTGCCAGTTGATGGCCACGGTATGGATCTTATACTTATTGAACAGTACTGAGGCTATCTCCTCAGGCTTTTTTCCATCGATCGCGATATTCGCTATCGCACAGGATTGATGAACGGGCCTGGATTGCAAAAACGATACCCCCGGGATATCCTTTACCTGATCAACCCAGTGATCTTTCAGATATCGAAGCCGGTGTTCTTTTCTCTTCGCTCCCATAACCTCATGAAAATCAACCGCTGCACCTATGGCCATCTCCGACGCAAATGACCTTGTACCCAGGGATTCGAACTTTCGGATATCCGGTCCGTCCGGCTCATTGTTTGACAGCAATGCCCACACATCCCTGATCTTATCCTTTCGGATATACAGTAAACCGCTGCCAAAAGGCGCTCCAAGCCACTTATGAAGGGATGTGGCATAGTAATCACATCCAAGTTCCGGGATGCTGAAATCAAAATGAGCAAATGTATGTGCACCGTCAGCGATGCTGTCAATCCCTCGCCTGCGGGCTTCCATAGCGATTTTTTTCACGGGCAATATCTGACCCGTCCAATTGATCAGATGGGTGATGTGAACAACCTTGGTTTTGGCGGTGAAAGCAGACTGGTATAGATCCACGATGCGGTCCTCATCATCCATCGGCAATGGAAGATCGAGCCATACGAGCTTGACACCATCCCGCTTTTCACGCTGCTTCCAGGCATTGATCATATTAGGGTAATCCTGCCGCGTCAATACAACCTCATCCCCAGCTTTGAGGTTTAGTCCGAAAATGACCGTATTGAGCCCTTCCGTGGCATTGCGGTTGATCGCAATTTCCTCAGAAGAACACCCGGCCATAGCTGCAAGTTTTTCCCGCAAAGGCTCTCGTCCCTGATCGAGGATCTGCCACATGTAATAGGTCGGAGCCTCATTGGCGTACTGATAAAAACGGATATGGGCATCCTGTACCACCTTGGGCTGTGGAGATACCCCTCCGTTATTGAGGTTGATGAGATTCGGTGAAGCCGTGTATGATGCGCGTACCCAACCCCAGAAATCCTCATCATCCGAACGAAGATCATTCGGTTCCTGCAGATCGGATACAAAACGCGCACGCGCTTCTTCAGCAAAAACGGGACTTGACCATTGAAGGAATGGCAAGCTTCCTGCCGCAATACCCAAATTGCGGATGAATTTTTTTCGATTCAACATGAGGATTCATTATCTTATAAATATAAGAATATGACAGGCAGTTTCCTTAAATGAGTTGAAGTTGATCCGCTTCTAAGAAGAAAATCTCAAGGAATATTGAATGACCCGTCAACACCTTACATGGTGCTTGCTGCGATGGCTTGGGCAGCGATCCATCCACTTGTCCAGGCATGTTGGAAATTATATCCCCCCGTTATACCATCCACATCCATGATCTCACCAGCAAAAAAAAGTGCAGATACTTTCCGGCTTTCCATCGTCTGTGGATCGATCTCGCTTGTAACTACACCACCTGCAGTGACGAACTCCTCCTTGAATGTGGTCTTTCCCCTTACATCGAAACATTGAGAGCAGATATTTTCGGTCAAAAGCGATTGCTGACGGGATGTAAGATCACTCCACTTTGTCGCTTCAGGAATGCCACTTTGTTCAAGCAGAAAGAACCAAAGTCGTTGTGGAAGTAAGAGTGGGTTTTTAGAAGACAGGATCGCATAGCCATGTGATTGCCGCTGGAATACGAAAAGCTGACGCACCGTATCAGGATTTTCTTCCGGTGCCCAGTTGATCCGTATCTGAAAAGTATACCCTGACTCGGAAAGTTCGCGTGCAGCCAATGCTGAAAGTCTTATTACAGCTGGACCACTTAGACCCCAATGTGTGATAAGGACAGGTCCCCTATCCTTGAAATTGGTACCACTGATCCTCACCATTGCATCCTGTACCGATACACCCATGAGTGAAGTGATCGGGTTGTCAGGTATGTTGAAAGTAAAAAGAGATGGAACAGGAGACTTGATCGTATGTCCCAGGGAAACGATCCAATGATACTGTTCTAATTTGGGAAACCCACCGCAGGCAATGCATAAAAAATCAGACTCCAGTTCCTCTCCGGTAGCAGTGCGTATCACGAACAAGCCATTACGCTTTTCAACATGGGATACCGCGCAATTCATCCTGAAATCAACCGAATAACGATTGGCTTCGGTCATGAGACACTTAATGATACTTTCAGATGTGTTGCTTTCAGGGAACATGCGACCATCTGATTCAGCTACGACTGGAACACCTCTTTCTTCGAACCATTCAACGGTATCCTTTGTAAAAAAAAGATGAAACCCCTTTTTTACAAAATTTTTTCCCCTTGGATAACAAGTACTCATCTCAGGGATATCATCACATAAATGTGTGAGATTGCACCTGCCACCACCACTCACTTTAACCTTAGAGAGAAGCCGCTGGCTTCTTTCCAGTACGATGACCTTGAGTGACTGTGCCATACGCGCAGCATTAACGGCGCAAAAAACACCAGCGGCACCACCACCGATCACGATCAATCTTTTTTCTGAAAGGATGACAGACAAGGAAGAAAATAAACGGGTTGAAGAAAATATTAAAATGACGAGCTAATAATAACTGGAGTCGAGATTAGGATTTGCTTTCTCCACCTTTTCTATGATCTCAAAAGATGAAAGAATATCTGCTTTATTTTTTCTGACGCAGACATCATGTTCGTAATGAGCTGAAGGCTTACCATCCCTTGTGCGAATCGTCCAGCCATCCGTATCATGGAAGACATCTTTTGTTCCCATGTTGATCATGGGTTCGATGGCGAGAACGGTTCCTTCTTTTAACTTTGCACCGGTGCCTTTCTTACCAAAATTAGGCACTTGCGGATCCTCATGTAATTTTTTACCCAAACCATGACCTACGAGATCCCGAACTACACCATAACCGTATTTCTTTTCGGTGTGTTCGAAAATGGCTTGAGAAATATCCCCTACCCGGTTACCGGCGATAGCTTTTTCAATACCCTTGTAAAGAGATTCCTTCGTGATCCGCAATAGATCACGAATATCATCCGGGACCGAACCTATTGCGAAAGTATAGGCGCTGTCACCATGAAATCCGTTTTTCAAAACGCCTACATCAATGGAAATTATATCTCCGGGAACTAATTCACGTGAACTTGGGAATCCATGTACCACTGCATCATTAACTGAAATGCATGTGGCAAATGGATAACCATACAAATTTTTGAAGGAAGGGATAGCCAGATGATCGCGTATGAAAGTCTCTGCAAGGGTATTTATCTGAAGCGATGAGATACCAGGTCTCAAAAAACCAGCGATCTCAGTAAGCGCTTTGCTAACTAGCAAGGCACTTTCACGCATCAACTCAACCTCTGCATTGGTCTTGATGTGGATCATCTCAAATGATAGGTGCGGCAGTGGTCTGCCTTCCCTGTATGCGTCCACTGCTCATCAGTCCATCGTACTGACGCATGAGGAGATGTGTTTCAATCTGTTGTAAAGTATCAAGCACCACACCAACCATGATCAACAGAGAAGTGCCTCCAAAGAAAGACGCATATGACTGGGTGATATTGAGTTGTTGTGCAATGCCTGGAAGAATACCCACCAATGCGAGGAAAATAGCACCGGGTAAAGTTATCCGATCCATGACCTGTCCGATGTAATCAGCCGTTGGCTGACCTGGTTTTACACCAGGTATGAAGCCATTACTTTGCTTTAAACTATCAGACATCTGCTTTGGGTTAAAGATCAGTGCGGTATAGAGGAAAGTAAAAGCGATCACCATCACTGCATAAATGGTCATGTACCAAACATTGCTGGGATCATTGAATATCCTTGCTATGCCTTTGCCAGTCTCAAAATTTGTGAAAGAAAAAAGCGTAGGCAAAAACATAATGGCCTGAGCAAAAATGATCGGCATGACACCAGAAGCGTTCACTTTAAGCGGAAGGAATTGTCTTGCTCCTGTGAATTGACGATTACCAATGATTTGCTTGGCATAGTTGATAGGGATCTTACGTACCCCTTGTACCAGAAGGATCAAACCAAGAATGATTGCTATAAGTATTGCATTTTCTATGAGAAATACGAGCAAGCCACCGCCACCTTTCGTTTGCTTTGCAGCAAATTCACCTAAGAAAGATTGAGGAAGGCGGGCAAGGATACCAACCATGATGATGATGGATGTTCCGTTTCCAAGGCCTTTGTCCTGAATTTTTTCCCCCAACCACATGACGAAAAGTGTACCAGCCGTCAAGATCAACACCGTGGAAAGCCAAAAATATGGAGCATAGGAAAGTACAAGAGCATCTCTGTTCACTCCCTGAAGGTAGGCTACATAAGCAGCCGCTTGAAGGGCTGTAACACCTGCAGTGAGGTATCGGGTCCAGCGGTTGATTTTTTGCCTTCCACTATCACCTTCTTTCTGCAATTTCTGCATCTGGGGTACCAGAATTGTCATCAGTTGCATGAAAATAGATGCAGAAATATATGGCATGATCCCCAATGCTAATATGGAAGCATTCGAAAATGAGCCTCCTGCAAAAGTATCAAACAATCCTAGAAGACCTTCCTTAGCCCCTGAAAGATCGAGTTTATTCGGATCAATACCGGGTAAAACCACATGGGCGCCAAAACGATATACCAATATCAGCAAAAGAGTAACGAGGATCTTGTTACGAAGTTCCTCGATGCTCCAGATATTCTTGATTGTCTGTATGAATTTGTTCACAACGGTCTGGTTTGGTGGGATATTCCCTGTTTGGTTTAGACGATAGTCTGACCAAATATCGGAAATTATTTTGTCAAGATCTCAAGTGTACCGCCAACTGCTTCAATAGCAGTTTTTGCTTTGGCACTTGCACCGTTGACCTTGAAATTGATCTTTGATGTGAGTTCTCCGTTGGCGAGTATTTTGACTTTATCTGTACGGTTAACAAGGCCGTTCATATAGAGATTCTCCATAGTGAAGTCAGTAATACCGTACTTAACTGAAATTTCCTCAACTTGTCCAAGGTTGAATACTTTGTATTCAACACGATGAGGATTCTTAAATCCGACTTTGGGAATACGGCGTTGAATAGGCATTTGACCACCTTCGTGACCCAACTTGCTTTTATATCCGCTTCGTGACTGACCACCTTTATTACCACGGGTTGAAGTACCACCATGACCGGAAGCTTCACCTCTACCTAATCTCTTTACCTTTTTAGTTGCTCCTTTTGCCGGTCTTAAATTGTGCAGTTTCATAACTATGATTTTTTTACTAAACGCAACGCCCTGACGCTGCTCGCATGTTGAGAAGATTCAGATCAGATACCCTCAGGGATGAGGATCTAGATCTCTTCCACTTTCACCAAATGATTCACCTTACGAACCATTCCTAAAATTTGTGGGGTAGCCTCCACTTCGACAGTGGAATTTATTTTACGCAAACCAAGAGCCTCAACGGTCCTCTTCTGACGTTCAGATCGGTCGATGATGCTTTTTACTTGAGTTATTTTAATCTTTTTCATAACAAACCGCATGGGTTTTAGAGATCTAAAATGTAATGGGTCGCAAGGGCTAAGACTTAACCGTTAAAGACCTTTTTAAGGGAAATGTTACGGGTCCTCGATACATTGATCGGTTCACGCAACATGGCAAGTGCTTTGAAAGTCGCTTTCACCACGTTATGTGGGTTCGCAGATCCTAAAGATTTAGCAAGAATATCGGTTAAACCGGCACTCTCCAGAACTGCTCGCATACTACCACCGGCTATGACACCCGTACCAGTAGCAGCAGGCTTGATCAAAACTTTAGCAGCGCCTTCCTTTGCAAGCTGATCATGTGGTATGGTACCTTTCATGACTGGAACTTGTATAAGGTTCTTTTTCGCATCCTCAATACCTTTGGTTATGGCTTCCTGCACTTCCTTGGCTTTACCAAGGCCATGACCAACTATACCTTTTTCATTGCCTACGACCACGAGTGCGGAAAAGCTGAAAGCACGACCGCCTTTGGTTGTTTTGACAACACGGTTGATGGATACGACTTTCTCCTTCAATTCGAGATCGCCCGCCTTTACCTTGTTGTAAGTTACTTTTGACATTTATTCGAAGGATTAAAATATGATTGTAAACAGGATCAGAAATTCAGACCACCTTCACGAGCTCCGTCAGCAATTGCTTTGACACGACCGTGATAAAGATAACCACCGCGGTCAAAAACACACTTTGTGAGTCCGATTTCAGAAGCTTTTCTAGCCAAAGAGGCTCCGACAAGTTTGCTTTTCTCGGTCTTGTTGACCATCTGAGCCACAATATCCTTTTCTTTGGATGTTGCAGAAGCAAGGGTTACACCATTGTCATCATCGATCAACTGAGCGTATATATCTCTGTTGCTGCGGAAAACACTGAGCCTCGGCTTCTGTGCCGTACCGGATATCTTTCGGCGGATACCGAAACGGATGCGTTCCCTTCTTGAAAGTTTTTGTGCCATAATGATTTTATACTTTGTATCCCTGATGCTGCCAGGAATGATTTTAACCTTTTTCTAATTAACAGGTGATCACAATTATTTACCAGCGGATTTACCAGCTTTACGCCTGATGTATTCACCCTTATACTTAACACCCTTTCCTTTGTATGGCTCAGGCTTACGCAGTCCGCGTATCTTAGCGGCTACTTGTCCTAGTAATTGCTTGTCAACACTCTCCAGGAAAATCCGGGGATTATCCCCTTTCTCCTGTGAAGTAGTGATCTTCAATTCTTTGGGAATTTCCACAATGATATTGTGTGAATAACCTAAAGAAAGATCAAGTAGGTTTCCTTGATGTGATGCCTTATAACCGACACCGACCAATTCAAGTTCTTTTTTGAATCCTTCTGTAACCCCTTGTACCATGTTGTTGATGAGGGAACGATACAAACCATGCATCGCACGATGGCGGATCTGGTCAGTAGGACGGGTGCAGATAACCTGATCACCATTCACCTCAATGGTGATGTCACGATCAATGGATTGTTTCAACTCACCTTTAGGACCCTTGACAACGATAAGGTTGTCTTTATTGACGTTGATCGTCACACCTGACGGAATGGAGACCGGTTTCTTGCCTATACGAGACATAATTTCTATTTTAATTATTCTGATTAAAAAACTTACCGGCGTTTTCAGTTCCGTATAGAAAACTTAATGCACAACCGATATATAACATCTTGCTGATCCTTGGAACGCATCAATAAATAAAACAAAGCACTTCACCACCGACATTTTGCACTTTAGCTTCCTTGTCGGTCATTACACCTCTGGATGTAGAAAGAATCGCAACACCCAAACCATTCTTCATGCGCTTGAAATCGGCAGGTTTAGAATAGTGACGTAGACCGGGCCTGCTCACACGCTCGAGTGTTTTGATGGCCGGCTCCTTACTGACCAGGTCATATTTCAGTGCGATCTTGATCATGCCCTGTTTGGAATCTTCCTCGAATTTATATTTGAGGATATATCCCTGGTGATAAAGTATCTCAGTGATGCGTTTTTTCAGATTGGAAGCAGGTATCTCTACGATACGATGACCAGCCATCTGAGCGTTTCTAATTCTCGTCAGGAAGTCTGCTATGGGATCTGTAGTCATGTTATGTCCTCCTTGGCCTCTCCGAACATGGAGAGTTTTTGGGTTTGATTCTGTTAAATGTTCTTAATACCTGATGATTATTACCAGCTAGCTTTTGTCACGCCGGGTATCTTCCCTGCAAGAGCCATATCACGGAAAGTAACGCGGGATAATCCAAAATAACGCATGTAACCTTTTGGACGACCAGTGATCTGACACCGGTTTTTCAGGCGGACTTTAGATGAATTTTTTGGAAGCTGGTCTAGTGCCTGCCATTCGCCTGCAGCTTTGAGTGCAGCACGTTTTTCGGCATACTGGGCGACCATCTTCTCCCGTTTCCTTTGCCTGGCTTTTACTGATTCTTTTGCCATATTGTTTGATTGACTCGCTTGCGAAAGTTGTTAGTCTTTATTCTTGTTGCGGAACGGCATTCCCATCTCTGTAAGCAGTTCGTATGCCTCTTCATTGTTTTTGGCAGTTGTCACAAAGGTAATATCCATTCCGGTGATCTTACTGACCTTGTCAATATCGATTTCAGGGAAAATGATCTGTTCTGTGACGCCCAATGTGTAATTACCACGACCGTCAAAAGCCTTCTCATTAACCCCTTTGAAATCACGAACGCGGGGAAGA
>JBIKIB010000226.1:0-6130 GCA_044361845.1 Chitinophagaceae bacterium
GATACAGCCTTAGGGTGATCCGGTAGATGCCGGAATTGCTGTTCGATCCCGGACCCACGTAAGCATAACTCATCTCGCCACCTGCTATATGCCTTGCTGACGCGGCGTTCCAACAGCATGCGGCAAGTACGAGGATTGTGATGATCTTTTTCAAATCAATTCCGGTTTACATCTGCCATGAAAGATTGCAGCGCCAGGTTTGTGG
The DNA here is from genome assembly GCA_044361845.1 of Chitinophagaceae bacterium. Taxonomy (GTDB): domain Bacteria; phylum Bacteroidota; class Bacteroidia; order Chitinophagales; family Chitinophagaceae; genus Pollutibacter. The sequence continues at coordinate 206 of JBIKIB010000226.1, forward strand.
CAACCGGCGATTCGCGCATGCCCATATGCGCCACGTTTTTCCATATATGCATGTGGTTTTCCCGGGGCAGGCTGCACTGGGAAAGTGACTCCTGTAAAGGTATTGTTTTATCATCTTCTCCGATTGCCATGAAGACGGGGCCGGTGAAATTTCGCAAGATATGCCGGCGGTCAGGTCGCTGGCTTATGGCTTTGTAATATGCTGAAAGGACCTGTACCGAAAATGCAGAAACACCCTGATCCACATGGCGGGAGACGGCATCTTGCTGTGCCCTGCGATACGATTCTCCGTAGAGGTTTGGGATCACTTCACGAAGAAAAGGGCTTGCTCCATATTGTTCCATGAACGCAATGCTTCGGGTGCGGTGAGCCTTTTTCTCCTCCGAATCCGCCATCGCCGTGGAATGGAATAATCCCAGTGCTTGCAGCCGTTCGGGATATAACTCCGCAAATGCCAGGGCGATGTATCCGCCCATACTGTGGCCGACAAGGGTACAATTGCCGATCTCCTCTTTGTCGAGGATATGTAGGATGGCCGATGCGTGCTCTTCCAGACTCAGGTATCCGGCATCCGTCTTCGGCATGATGCTCTCTCCGCTGCCGGGTAGGTCAGGGACGATGACGCGGAAACGATCGGCGAGGAAAACTGCCTGAACATCCCATATATCTCCCGACTCCCCGAAACCATGGAGGAGGATGATCACCGCCCCTTTGCCTGCGTCCGTATAGTGCAGGTTCGTTCCCATATGGATCAGATACTTTTTCATCCAATTTGTTTAATGCTGACGCCTTTGGAGATCTGCCAGCTCCTCCAGCCCGTCGCGATGATCAGCGGTATCAATGCCGGGTTCAGTTCCTGCGGCAGGAACGGCCATGTCGCTAGCAGGGCGACTGACAGCAGCGCGACAGCTGTGAAATACCTTTTGGCAGGCATCTTCGACGAACGTATGAAAAATGCGGCCGGCAGATGGGTGGGCAGTGCCCATAGTAGATTCAGGTTGTCGCGGCACAAGGCATGGTCGGTGGCGGTCCACATGAAGAACAACAGCACACCCAGCAGACCTGTCAGAAAGAAAAGCATGAAATCCCCCATTGCCATCAGGTTTTCGGCTATGCGTGACCGTGAGTATGGCAACAGCATGATCGCCGCACAAAAAACGGAGCATGCGATCAGCGGGGGGGATAGCAGGTTTCCGGGGCCGGGCGAGGGTGCCGATCTGCTGTAGAGCAACTGTTTTTCTTCGCTCAGGGTGTTGCCACCGCTGAGGGTGCTGTCGATGCCCTTTTCGAGGTAGTCGGGCAGGAACATGGCTTCGCTGTTGTCCATCGCCCTGTCAAGCCTCGATCCCAGCAGGATATCGATGCCGAGCTTTGCCCAGTCCATCCGGTTCATGTCGAGGTAGTGATGCAGGTGGTTGCGGAATGTACGACCGGGGTCATCCGTGACAGCGGCCGTGGCAGCGTCATCCCTCAGTTGCTTCCATATCAGGTCGCGCAGCCGGGTGGTGCAGTTATCGAAAAGGAAATCATATTTGTAACTCCTGTTCTCCGGTCGGAGGTTATCGAAAAGAAATCGCTGTATCTCTATTTTTTCCTGGCAGTCGAACCGCAGCAATTGTTCGGAGACCGACCGGTCATCCATGGAATACGCATACAGGAAATCGTTGAAATCACCCTGGTCGAGGTAATACAGCAGTTTGCCTCTTACGAATTTGACATAGAAGTCGGGATCATGAAAGTCGAATACCCCATAGTTATAGACGATATCGGTACCTGTGGATGAATCAACGACCCGGAGTGCACTGTGGCCGAATGTCGAATATAACTCCGACCCGGGACTGCAGGTGAGCAGGCTGATGCGAAGCTTGCATGTATCCGTCTGTCCGGCAGTGCTGAAAGGCAATATCAACAGGATGCAGCAGATCCTCACGAAATCTCGCATAAATAAATATAAACTTTTTTTCGTGTCCGGCAACGCATGCCGATAGCCCTTACGCTTTTCTCGCCGTGCAATGCCTGTGGCAGGGATCTTCACTTATCTGCTGTAGTTTGGTGCTTCCTTGGTGATCACCACATCGTGTGCATGGCTTTCTTTCATGCCGGCGTTGGTGATCTTGATGAACCGGGCTTTTTGCAAAGCGTTGATATCAGGAGCACCGCTGTACCCCATACCCGAGCGGAGTCCTCCGATGAACTGTGCTATGACCTCGGTGAGGTAGCCTTTGTACGGTACACGTCCTTCAATGCCTTCCGGGACGAGTTTTTTGATATCGGAATCCACATCCTGAAAATAGCGGTCGCTGCTGCCCTGCTGCATTGCGCCGATGGAACCCATCCCCCGGTATTGTTTGAATTTCCTGGATTCGTAGATAATGGTTTCACCCGGACTTTCTTCAACGCCTGCGAACACGCTGCCCATCATCACGGCGGAGGCGCCTGCGGCGATGGCTTTCACCACATCCCCTGTATATCGGATACCTCCGTCTGCGATCAGCGGTATATTTAATTTTTTAAGGGCATGTGCTGCTTCCATGATGGCGGTGACCTGGGGTACACCTGCTCCGGCAACGATCCGCGTGGTGCAGATGGAGCCTGGTCCGATGCCCACTTTCACCCCGTCGGCCCCTGCTTCTGCGAGTGCGAGGGCACCTTCTGCCGTACCGATATTGCCGGCCACGACCTGCATCTTGCTGAAGTTCTTTTTCACCAGTTTCAGGGCTTCTATCACGCCTTTGGTGTGGCCGTGCGCACTGTCGAGGCAGACGACATCCACCCCGTGTTGCTGTAAGGCGGCGGTGCGGTCGAGCATATCGCGGGTGATCCCCAGTGCGGCACCCACCCGAAGCCGTCCGAATTCATCCTTTACCGCATTGGGGAAACTTTGAAGCTGTATGATGTCGCGGTATGTGATCAGGCCTATGAGTCTGCCATCGCGGCCCACCACCGGTAGTTTTTCGATCTTATGCTTCTGAAGGATCTTCTCCGCTTTTTTTAGATCGGTCCCTTCGGGTGCCGTCACCAGTCCCTCACTGGTCATCACTTCGCGTATTTTACGTTTCAGGTCCGTTTCGAAGCGGAGATCCCTGTTGGTGAGTATGCCGGTCAGTTTCCCGGTATTATCCACGATGGGAATGCCTCCGATCTTATTGTCTTTCATCAGGCGCATGGCATCCGCGATGGTCGCATCCTCGAGCAGGGTGATGGGGTCGATGATGAGTCCGCTCTCGCTCCTTTTGACTTTCCGCACCTGTTCTGCCTGTTGCTCGATGGTCATGTTCTTGTGCAGGATGCCGATGCCGCCTTCCCTTGCCAATGCCATGGCCATATTGGCCTCGGTGACCGTATCCATGGCAGCGGAGATGAAAGGGATATGAAGTGTTATTTCCTTTGTGATGCGTGTTGTGAGCGACACTTCCCGGGGCAAGACCTCCGAGTAGGCGGGGCAAAGCAGCACGTCATCGAATGTGAGTCCTTCGCCGAAGAACTTGGCGATGATTTCGTCTTTGGTGGGTTTGATTCTTGTTGCCATGGGCAAAATTACAGAAACCCTGATGAACGGCGAAAGCTCGTGAATGATTCGTTGATAAATCATTTTCCGGGATGACTATAATGCCCGGTATCGTTTGCCCGGATCCGATGCCACCAGACCCATCATCTCCAGGTTCAGGATCGCGGAAGCGGTTTCACCGGGTTTCATCCCGCATAATTGTCGGAGCTCATCAATGCATACCGACTCCTTTCCTTCCAGGATGCCGATGATGGTCTGTTCCGCTTCTGTCAGCTCAGGAAAGAGACTTCTTTGTTTTCTGGCTGCGGAGGGTGGGGGCGTATCCCAGTTGAGCAGCTCCACGATCTCCTTCGCACCGGTGACAAGGTGTGCCCGATGCTCACGGATGAGCCGGTTGCAACCATCGCTCTTCCCATCGGTGACCCGTCCGGGCAGGGCACAGACATCCTTGTTATAGCTGTTCGCAATATCTGCGGTGATCATGCTACCCCCTTTGTGACCGGTCTCGACGACGATGGTCGCATCTGAGATGCCCGCCACGATGCGATTCCTGCTGGGGAAGTTCCGCCCATCGGGTGGCGTACCGCTCATGAAATCCGTGAGCAGGCCGCCTTGTGCGGTCATCTCCCTCGCCATCGACTTATTGACATGGGGGTATATCCTGTCCAGTCCGTGTGCCACGACACCGATGGTCTCGAGCCCATGCTTGAGGGCCTGTCGGTGTGCAATGGTATCGATGCCGTATGCCAGTCCGCTGACGATCAGGGGTCGGTAAGAGGCCAGGTCTTCTATCAGCTTGACGAGCCAGTCCTTGCCGTAGTGTGTCGGATCCCTTGTTCCGACGATGCTGACCATGCGGCTCGCATCAAGGTCGCAGTTCCCACGAAAATACAGTACCGCCGGTGCATCGTAGCAATGCATCAATCTGGCAGGATAGTCGGGCTCCCCGGCCACAAAGACCCGGATCTGGTACTTCTCCATGAACAACAGTTCTTCGGCGGCACGGCTGAAATCCCGGAAGCCACGGATCGCAGCGGCCCTGACGGTACCGATGCCGGGTACGCGTTCCAGTTCGTGCCGGCGGGCACGGAACACCGCCTGGGCCGAACCGAAATGTTGCAAGAGTGTCTTCATGTGCACATCCCCGATATGTGGAACGGTGGTAAGGGCGATGAGGGACTGCAGGTCATCGGATCGCATGCTGTAAATTACACTCTGGCGATACCCTGCCAAAAGGTGAAACGGCGGTGTATGAGGCGTTTTTTCCCGGAAGAAAGTGCATGAAAAGACGGTGCAGTTTCCATCAATCGGTCAATGGATGCCGGAGTTAGTTTTTTCTTATTACATGGAAGGTCCTGCGGATGTGCTTTTTCACCCTGTAGGCGAGGTGGCGTACCTCGTGGATGATGCCGCTGTTTTCGTTGTCTGCCGCGGATTTTTCCATCGCCATTTTAAGCGTATGGATCTCCATGGACTTCGCCCTGACTTCTTCGTTCAGTCGTTTCAGGTCTTCAGCGATGCGTTGATTTTCGGATGTCAAATGCGCGAGCTGACGATGCATCTCGTGGGCTTCCTGGTCTTTCCCCGCTTGTGCGGTCCTGAGCCGAAGGATCTCCCCGCCTATGTTTTCGGCGATGACACGGATCTGTTCCTGCTTGAAAAGATAGCTGTCCGTTTCTTCCGTGGGTATTTGCAGTTCAAAACGGTATTGATCTTCTTTTTTTATGAATGCGTTCGCGCGCGCGAGATTGGGGCTGATAATTTTGAGGTAGGTCTCCTGCATTGCAAGTGAAGGCACCATCCTGTCGGGTTCGATGTCTGTCAGTTTTTCACAGAGGGGATCGGAGATCAGGTTGCCGCAGATGCCGAGGACGCGGTTGAATTCCATCTGCAGCCGGATCTCTCCACGGGTCATGGAACGATTGACCCTTCTGAAGGGTGGCACGACGAGTGCTGATGCGGGCACCCGCAGCCATTGTGCAACTTCTTCCAGCAGCGAGTCTTTGCAGCGGTTGTAGTTCCGGATCGTCAGTTTTATATTTTCTTTTCCATCCATGTATTCCAGCAAATTCGTAACTCTTTCATGTACTTGTACGTACATTATATCTGTCTTCACATTGTTTTCGAACTCCATGGTCTCTCCCTTGCGTTTCACCTTTTGCTGCCAGAGAGAGGTGGCATATTCCATTGGATCCCTGATGAACATCAGGATTTCGATGTCCTGGTACCCGAATTGTTTCGCCACCGGCAACATGAAATCCAGCACTCCGGGGTCATTGATTTCTTTAAATAGAAATTCACTGGAAAAGATCACGCTGCATCCCTCAGTATGGCTGCATTCCGACAGCCGCCTGCCGAATTCGGCTTCCGAGGAGAGCAGTCCCGTGGCATTTCCGGAGGATATCATGTTCATTTCCG
>JBIKIB010000227.1:0-6109 GCA_044361845.1 Chitinophagaceae bacterium
ATGCGTCTGGATTCGCGGATATACGGATATTTCGCAAGACCATCATCAGTGCCAAGGATATCCTTTCTAAGGCGAAGTCCACGCCACCCTTTCCCTCCATCGGTTCTTACTGCTTCAGTTTGTAGCCAATAGAGCAGAGAGAGGCTCAATTGCTTTGCACTGTCGACATGTTTTTTGAAAACTTTCTCATTCACATCTATAAGGCTCCCCAGCATGTAGTCATTCTGTGGCCAGTTCACCATGGTGACATCACCTTGATATGTTCCTGGTATGAAGTTGTGTCTGTTTATGATTTTCCGGTAATTCCAGAGATTCAAGCTGTCGCCTGTTTGAATGCCTTCAGGGTGAAAGCCAAGTTGTTTGGGTTTAAGCGTAGAGGGATGGGTGTAAACTAAGCTTAATAATTTTCCCGGCCAGGCAGGGTTCAAGGCCGGCACATGATTTTTCCAAAAGGCATAATCCGCTGGTTTTTCTATCACATGATCTTCACCCGGGACGTAGTCCATGGCGAAGCACATGGTGAATGCCTGATGATTCTTCGGATCGGCGATCAGCGGTGCGTGGAGTTCTTTTGTTTGGGAAATTGATTCCGTTCCTGTTATATACTCCGTTCCGGTCATCGGCAGTAGCTCGCCAAGCTCAGTGGCGTCTACGAACCAAGGTGCTGTTAGTTTTTTTAAGGTACCATTTCGAAGCGATTTCACCATTAGGGAAGACACACGATTGCCTGATATGGAAGCACTTACGGGTTTATATTCCAATAGTATCCTAAGTCTCCCTGAGCTAAGATAGGGTGCGAGCATTCCATTCATGACGGCAAGAGCTACCCTTGGTTCATGGCATAATCTTGAAACGGCACCGTCACCCGGATTGAGATTTTCCCTTTTTCTGGCATCTTCGGTAAGTGGATAGTGTTGGAGGTAGTAATCCCGGATCCCATTTCGTAGCTGGCGATAGGAGAGCGGAGCACCGTGTGTCTCGATCCATTGATGTTCATCCGGTGGAACACCCTGCGAGGTGATTTGTCCTCCGATCCAGTCTGTTTCCTCCGTGAGGATGACTTGAAGGTTATTACGCAGTGCAGCGAGTGCTGCTGCCACGCCACCCAGCCCACCTCCGGCAATGATCAGGTCGGCATTCATTGTATCAATTCCGGTGTTGTGTTCGACATCCGGAAAATGTTGAGGCATTTCTGCTAAGTTGGCAGTGATGGTGCCAGCACCTACTGACGTCATTCCTATGAAATCTCTTCTGTTCATATATGGTTCGATCTATCTTCTTAAATATACATCCTATTGAAATTGATAGGAACAAGAATGGTTGATTACAAACGAAAAAGACTGTCCTATAACAGGACAGTCCTCACAAAATGGTCATATTGCATGACTTTAATCCGGAATGGCTCAGTGGGTTTTTAAAAAATTGATGGCTTTTGCATATGAATCAGCTGTTGCTTCCGCGGAGAAAGCCGGGTTGCTAGGATTTGCAAATCCGTGGCCTGCTGCGTATTTATGTGTGGTGAGTTTTTTACCCGCTATCTGCATATTTTTTTCGAATTCATTCACGAGTTCAGGTGAAGGTGATCTGTCGAGATTTCCGAAAAATCCAATCACATCACATTGGATCGACTTCAATTTATTGATATCGTTCTCAGGGCGTCCGTAGAACATGACAGAACCTTTAGCCTGGCTGCCAGCGAGAATGCCTGCTTGAAGGCTCCACATACCACCAAAACACCAGCCCACACTGTAGATGGATGCATCTGTTCCAGCGTGACTAATGACTCCTTTGATGATGGCGGTCATTCTGGCCATGTCTGCACTACGCATGATCTTCATAGCACTGTCTGGGGTGGATGCAACCTTTCCGTCGTACATGTCGACAGCAATGACGTTCACATCTCCAAGGTCTTTGAAGTATTTATCCGCTTCTTCCTTTATGTTATCATTCAGACCCCACCACTCCTGAATGACGATCAGCCAACGTTTTGATTTCTTTTTTGATGGGATAAAATAGCCATTGGCGTCTTTGCCGTCTGCGACCTTGAATTGAATCATCTTCCCCATCAATTTGTCATAGTTTGTCTTTTTCGGTGAAGGGTGCATCCGAGCAAATGGTTGTTGTGAAGCTTCCGCTTTATAAGCGTCAAGGGTTTCCATCTTCAGGCACTCGATCATACCATCTTTGCTCATGACCGGTATGCGGGTCATCTTCCAATTCCATCCGATCCAAATAGAAGCCATGAAAAGCAGTGATATCGCCAAGAAAGTTTTTTTCATATTTAGAATTTTATTTATATAATAATGATGGTGACAGAAGATGAATTATTCATCTCAGATTTGTGGAATGGGGTGCATTGTATTTTTTGAAAATACAAACAAAAAAATTAGGCTTTCAGCTAAATAGTCAGTGAATTTTATTTGCATGTTCTGTTTGTCATTTTCTGAAAGAAGAAGGTGTTCATCATGGTTGATGGTATTGGGTTGGAGAGTGATGTTCTATGGTCAGCTCATCATTTGAAGATGCTTACCCACCCTGATATCTTCGTTGTTTATGGCTTTTGTCGGGTTCATGATCCAAGTCTTTATCGCGCCACTTTTATACAATTCCACAATACGATACCCTTTATATGACGTACCCCAATTGCCACCCATATGGCTATCAAAAAGATAGGGTATTCCGTCCTGCCATTTGATGCCGTCCTGGTCGTGTTCGTGTCCGTGAAAAACAGCACGCAGGTTCTTCTGTTTTTTCACTAAATCCTGGAATGGTTTGGAATCGATGGCGTTATTTGTCCATTTGATGGGTGGGATGTGAATGAACAACAGAATATGATCTGCTTTTTTGTGTTCTTCGAATTTTGTAGACAACCATTCCAAATCCGGTGGCAGATACTTTCCTGTCTGATCCGAAGTTGTTGCAAATAGCAATGAAGTTTTACCTTTTTTCACATCAAAATTGACAGGCATACCCCAAGCTGATTCCCACTGTTCCTTTGTCGCCAGGTCGTGATTGCCTTGGGTGACATAGTATTTAAAGGCGAGTTTGTCGAGTGATTTTTTAGCATCACTGAAGAAACGAATGTCATCATGAACAATGTCACCATTTATTACGCCGAAGTCAAAAGGCTTTTTCGCGTGCATTTCGTTGATATGCTGTACTCCGGCATCCATGAATTCCTGAAAGGGCGTATTGGGTTGACCAAAATGTGTATCGGACCCGACGGCAAAGCGCAGCAGTGTTTTTGGTTTATAAAATGAAAACTCTTCTGCTGCGAGGATGGTTTGTCCGTTGATGAGCAGCATCGCAGTGGCTGAAATGTCTTTGATAAAACGACGACGGTCCATATGGGGTTAATTCGTCATGAAAATACGGTTTTATCTCAAAGCTCGTTTTGTTCATCGCAGAAGCTTTCTAAATACGTTGTAATGGTAACAGTCACATAAACATGTAATGATGCTTGCCTATTTTAAATGGAAGTCAGGATCATCAGCAATAAAACTATAGAGGTTCTTACCGATCAATCAGGGATGGTGTGCGTTAAGTCTGACTTGAGAAAGGTAGTTTGCATAAAGTATTAAATTATAAAAAACAGGTACATTTGTGCTTACAGTTCCTGTTGATACGGGAAGCACCATTAGACGGTTTAGCAGCCGTCTTTTTTTATCAAGCAGGCTGAATCGACAAGGGATATTCATAAAAATGTTTTTGCTTTAAGTAAAAACATTGGTGTCAAACGGGTAAACGTTGGTGCGATATTAGAAATGCAGCCGGATTTTTTATTACTTTACGTATCCTGCACTTGGTCTATATCATGTAAGATCAGGCATACTATAAATCAATTTCCCTTAGCTGTATATGATCCTGAGATCCTTATTGAAATTTATTTCTGATGCGTTCGTTTCGCTGAAGGAAATGTTTTGGACATTGGGTATTGTAGGAAAACATTGGATCCGGGTACTTCCGGGATATAGATATCGTTTTTTACATTTTGGTGATGTCACTAAGCTGCTCTATGCACATCAGCATCTGGTACCGTTCAGAAAATCTTTCGAATATAGTACCCTTAACCGTTTTGTTTCCCTTTTGAAACCCGGAGACAGGGTGCTTGATATTGGAGCGAATGTGGGTCTTTATTCGCTTCTTGGTTCCCAGGTCGTTGGTTCGAGTGGCAGGATTTTTGCTTTTGAGCCGAATCCAAAGACTTTCGGGGTCCTCCTACAAAACCTGGAATTTAATGGCTGTGTCAATGTTAATTGTGCCCAAATTGCTTTGTCTAATAGAAGTGGTAAGGTTTCATTAGCGATACCGGATGAAGTGCAGGCGAAATATGCATATGGTGACTCTTACTTGTCGATGTATCCTGAGGAGTCGAAAAATAAGGGATTGGGTGGTGTAACATGCATGGAGCTTGATGTTTTTCTCAAAGAGAATGGGGTGGATTTCGTAGATATTATAAAGATTGATGTGGAAGGGGCCGAGATGCTTTGTTTTGAGGGTGCAAAGCTTTTGCTCAGCGGTTCGTCAAAGCCGGTGATCATTATGGAATGTGACGAGGTTTTGTGCCGTCGATTTGGATATTCGGTATTTGATACGCTCAAATTCCTGGATGGTTTCGGTTATGTTTTTGAACAGTTCGATGTGCATCAGTGGATCGCGATACCGAAAGCTTCAAACTGAGTTACAGACCTGCGTTAAGTCAACAGGAGTACCTTTAATGGCTTCCTCCGTAAGCTTTTGGAACTTTCCTTCTTTGTTTGAACATCCAATCCAGGTATTTTGGATCGGAGAAAGCATTGTCCCAGCTGTTATGGTTCACCCCTGGATATTCTGTGTACAGTACTTCTTTGACCTTAAGATTTCTGAGTTTTTGAACCATATCCCTTGAAAGCTTAACATCAACCACAGCATCTTTATCGCCATGAAATACTGAAAAGGCAATATTCTTTACCCTTTTATCAAAGGCTTCTGTATTGCCGCCTCCACAAATTGGCAATGCGGCAGCATAGTTATTTGGAAACCGGTGGACTGCCTCAAAAGTTCCCATCCCACCCATGGATAGTCCGGTGATATAGATTCTTTCCAGGTCAACAGATTCTTCCTGTGTGATTTTTTTCACCAACATGTTAGCGGCATCCAATGCCCAGGTCGGTGATCCGGTGTAGTCGAATTCGAACTGAACGGGTTGTTTGGTGCGGTCTATCTTTGTGCTGGCCCAGAATGAATTCTCCGGACATTGAGGAAGAATTACGATTGCGGGGTGGTTTTGTCTGTTCTCTGCCGTCAGGAAAAGTTTGGAGCCATGAATCAGTTGTTTTTCATTGTCCGATCCACGTTCTCCGGCACCATGAAGGAAAAGGATGAGTGGATATTTCTTCTTGCGGTCGTAGTGTAAAGGGTATAGGATGCGGTATGGAAGTGACTTGTCCTGATAGGAGAAAGTTCGTTTTTCATAAGCGGTAAGTGCCGGATCATACAGGCTTTTGGTGAGCCAGCCATTGACTTGAAGCCAATCGCTGAACCGTTCTATCCATTTATCGGAAGGCAGATTCTGTACTTTCATACCGAAACCATGACCGCCTTTGGCGTAGATGTGTAGTTCCGCACTTTTCTTTGCTGATATCCATTGTTCATAGAGTGCTGTGCTATGTGGTGCGAGGTTCAATCCATCATCAGTTGCTGCGGTGATGAATGCCGGCGGTGCATTTTTGTCCATTTTACCATGCATTTCGATGGGAAAGAATGGATAAATAGGAGCGATGAATGCCGGTTTGTTTTCTGACGAAAAATCATATGATGTTGCTGCCGCGATGGTGCCTCCGGCAGAGAATCCCATGATCCCTATGCGGTTGGGGTCAAGTTTCAAAGCATCGGCGTGTTTGCGAATGTATGCGATGGAAGCCCTTCCGTCAGCTATACATAATGGAATAACTTTTCTGCTTTCTTCTTCAAAATCCTTTGTGCCCCAATTCACTCCCATTTCTGCGACGGGATCCAATGTCTTGCTGCGGACCAGCCTGTATTTAAGTACAAAGCAGGTTACGCCTTTTTTTGTCAGCCACTTGGCCACATCATAGCCCTCACTGTCAATTGATAAGGCACGGAAAGC
>JBIKIB010000023.1:0-19438 GCA_044361845.1 Chitinophagaceae bacterium
GTTCAGCCATTCAAAACAACCCTGATTCCAGTCTGCCAGAAAAGTCTCCCTGCGCCGAAACAACAACTCCAACGAATCACCATAGTGAAAAAACCAGGGCGAATTTCCATACGCTGTAAAAATGGAGCGCCAATGTCGCTCCTGCCATGGAGACGAATGATCGATCCTTGTCTCACTAAAAGGAGCCCTCACGGAGCGCCCACCCAGTATGGGTACGGTCAAAGAAAGCAATCCATTCGCAGTAGAAATGACACAGCGATTCCTGAAACTCATTTTTCGAAAGCTATCACATAATGAAAAATCAATATGAGAACTTTTTAATAAAGTTGAATACGAGACAATATTCATAAAATATTGACTTTCAATTTGTACAACCATAGAAACCATTATTGTTTAACCTTTTCAAAAGCACTGCAATAGCATATAAAAAATACCGCTAAATCGGATATTTATATTGTACTTTATATTTAGCAAACTTTTATAAATTATTGTAAAATAACATTTTATGTTTTGAACATCTATACTAATAATTTGAGTACAGAATAATCGATCAGAGCCTTGCACTTTTAAGGTCAATGCTACAAATTTTAGTTTGAAAGTAAGAGAAATATCCCGTTGAAATCCAGTTTTGATCTAATTTTACATGAGATATTTTCACATGAACAACAATACTATCATCCGTTGCATAGCCTCCCTCCTGCTATTGGTATCATGCCATTCGAGTCCGATAAAGGACCCGGTTTTCATTGAATCAAAAAATTTCAGGGTTGGAAAACTGGGATTTCAGAAAAGCACTGTGAACGTGACGTTGGATTATTACAACCCGAACGGGTTTGGACTTACGCTGGAGGGTGCGGATCTCGACGTGTATGTTGGTGATAAGTTGGTGGGGAAAACGATCTTGAACGAGCGCATAAACATTCCTGCGAAGGATACGTTTTCGATCCCAGTAAAGATGGATGTGGAGATGAAGAACCTCGTGTCGAATCTGATGATGGTGGGTTTGAACGAGGATGTTGAGTTAACATTGAAAGGAAGCTCACGACTGAAGAAGGCAGGAATTGGAATCACATTCCCGATCAATTATACCGGGCGGCACAAACTGAGGTAGTTGCTTCGGATTGGAAATAAAAAAAGGCGTCTCACCAGACGCCTTTTTTATTTTACAGGGCTCAATTTTTTTTATGTCCGCCATCTTCCGGACGCCTACAGATCTTTGGAAGCATCTTATAAGAGTCTGGATTAGCCTTCACATCATCGGCATCATAGCCTGCATTGGCAATGGCCGTCTTGATATTCTCCACATTGGTACGATCTGTAAAATATGTCACATTGACATAACGGCTTTTAGGATAGGCCACAACTTTAGCGATGCCATCTTCAAATTTGAGATAATCTTCCACCCTGATCTTGCAGTCATCACACTGCATACCGGGTGTGGTGACCTTCACGGTAACGGGTTTCTTTTGCTGGGCGGAAACGGTGAGGGTCATTCCGAAAGCAAAAATGAGCAGGAGACCTTTTACTTTCATAGTGGGTTTTTACCTTTAAAATTATCCAATTCCGTTCCAATGTGCGGGATCCTGCCGCCAATTTAACAAAGTGTTTTGGATGGATGCATCTACGATCCCCTTTTCAATGGCAAGGTCAATCAGATCGTCGTAGCTGGTCAGGGATCGGTAACGCACATTTTTTTCGGCAAAAGCCTGGTCTGCATGGCTGAATCCATAGGTAAAAATCGACACCATCCCGACCACTTCCATGCCTGCCGCTCTGAGAACATCCACTACCTGCAGGCTGCTTTTACCGGTGGAAATTAGGTCTTCCACGACCAGTACTTTTTGTTTTTCCGTAAAATACCCCTCGATCTGATTACCCATACCATGTTCTTTAGGCTTTGGACGGACATAGATATAGGGCAATTTCAACTGATCTGCTGCCATTGCCCCCCAGGCGATGCCTGCTGTTGCAACTCCCGCTAATAGTTGTGCTTCGGGAAATTCCTGGAAAATCACGTTGCAGAGTTCGCTTTTAATAAAATCCCGGACATATGGGAAACCCAGCACCCTGCGGTTGTCGCAATAGATCGGACTCTTCCAACCCGATGCCCAGGTGAATGGATCTTGGGGATTCAAGCGCACAGCGTTAACTTGTAGTAGTTTTTCGGCTACTGCTTTTTCGTTTGTCATGCTGCAAAATTGGATGACCTCATTAACTTACTGAAATTTATTTATGTACGTAAAGATACATTTTGGGAACAAGCCTGTTTTTCTTTGTGATGAGAGGACCCCGGAGATAGAAGAACTCCTGCATCATCCCGATTCGGTATATCTTGACGAGCTATCTGCGCAGGGTATCAAATCCCTGTTGCACGAGATCAAGAAGCCAGGGTTCCATGCCGGCATTTATCAGGATCCAAACTTTGAAAACCTAAAAAAGGCATTTTGGAAGCACTTCACCATCCTACAAGCTGCCGGTGGGCTTGTCAGGAACAACCGGTATGAATCCCTGTTCATTTATCGAAGAGGGCACTGGGATCTGCCAAAAGGTAAGCTTGACCCGGGAGAAACGTTGGCGGAATGTGCCATCAGGGAAGTCACTGAGGAAACCGGGATCCATGAATTAACCCTCGGGTCATTGATCTGTATCACATATCATACCTATGAGGAGTATGGCAAAAACATCCTGAAAGAATCATACTGGTATGCCATGAATACAGAGGGAGATGACATTCCGGTACCCCAGACAGAGGAAGATATCACGGAGATCGCGTGGCTTTCCAATGAAAAAATCTTGTCCGTACTTCCGTTGGCCTACCCATCGATACGGGAAGTCATTACAAAGGCACAAGTTATTTGACCTTATTCCGTTCTACCACGGCTACGGTAAGGCGGCTCACACAGGTTAGTTTGCCGGAATCATCTGTGATCCGAACGTCCCATACATGGCTGGAACGCCCCAGATGAAGCGGTTTACAGACAGCAGTCACGTAGCCATCCCTGACGGATCTTACGTGGTTAGCATTCACTTCCATACCAAAAGCGATGAAAACTTCTGTATCTATCGCATAATGTGAAGCCACGCTGCCCACGGTCTCTGCCAAAACCACAGAAGCTCCTCCGTGTATGATTCCGTAAGGTTGTCTGGTACGTTCGTTGACGGGCATTCTAGCCACCAGTTCATCTTCTCCGATGCGGATGAATTCAATACCCAGGAAGGACCCCATATGCTCTGATGATGGATTGTTGAGGCGGTCGAGATCGGGTCTTTTATGCCAGATGGACATCAGTCAGTATTTTTCTCCTGTAAGATTCCTTTTTGTATCGTCCGGGTGACTGCATTTGGCAGGAACGGGGTTGCATCTCCACCATTTCGGAGGATATCACGGACAATCGTCGACGCGACCGATGTATATTTTGGTTCCCCTGTCAGGAAGATCGTTTCAATGTTGGCATCCATGGTCCGGTTTGCATCTGCGATGGTCTTCTCATATTCGAAGTCACTGACATATCGAATGCCCCGGAGGATGAACCTGGCTTTTATCTTTCTACAGTAGTCGATCGTAAGGCCTTCGTAGACGGAACCGGAGACCTGTGGTTCATCCCGGAAAATATCCTGGATCCATATGAGCCTTTGCTCTGCACTGAACATGGGTGCTTTGCTGGAGTTCGTTCCAACAGCTACAACGATCCGGTCAAAAAGCGGAATCGCCCTTCTAATGATGTCCACATGACCAAGTGTGATGGGATCGAATGTTCCGGGGAAAAGGCAAATCCTTTGCATGGGAATGAAGTTAGATAAAATACGGAATCCGTCAGGGCTTTCCGGATAAAAGATAGAGCACCGCCATCCTGACGGCGACACCATTTTCCACCTGATTCAAGATGAGTGAGTGTCCGCTGTCAGCCACATCGCTGTCCAATTCAACACCGCGATTGATGGGTCCGGGATGCAAAATGTAAATCTGTTTGCCCAGGGAATCGAGCATCTTTCGCTTGACACCGAAAACCTGATTGTACTCCCTCAGTGAGGAAAAAAGGACCTGATTCTGACGTTCAAGTTGAATGCGAAGGACATTTGCCACGTCGCACCATTGCAGGGCTTTCTGCACATCGTATTCGACACGCACATCGAATGCTTCCTGTAAATGCCTGGGGATCAATGTCGGGGGGCCAGCCACCATCACTTCAGCTCCCATCTTTTTTAATAAATACAGGTTGCTCATAGCCACCCTGGAATGCATGATATCCCCTATGATGGCAATCTTTTTGCCTTCAAGGCCGCCGAGTTTTTCTCGGATAGAAAAGGCATCCAGGAGTGCCTGGGTGGGATGTTCGTTGATGCCATCTCCAGCGTTGATGATGACAGCAGGGATATGTTTTGCCAAAAAATGTGGAGCCCCGGTGGCACTATGCCGCATGACAACCATATCCACCTTCATTGAGAGGATGTTGTTGACGGTGTCCAGGAGGGTTTCCCCTTTTGATACAGAGGATCCGCTGGCTGTAAAATTGATGGTGTCAGCACTTAACCTCTTTTCTGCAATTTCAAAAGAGATGCGTGTCCTGGTGGAGTTTTCGTAAAAGAGATTGACGATGGTGATGTCGCGTAGGGAAGGGACTTTCTTGATAGGGCGTTGTAAAATTTCCTTGAACTGAACAGCGGTGTCCAGAATGGTCGTGATATCGCCGGGAATCAAATCCCTAATGCCGAGCAAATGTCTGGTGCTGAGTTGCATCAGGGAACGAAATTAACGGTTTGGGAGGAATTCGCAGAAAAATTTAACCACAAGACCAGGAGGGTTGTTCGCATCCGGTTATAGACTATCATACAAAATCACCCTTGGATTTTCGCCCCAGATCATCTTCACTTTTTGGGTGACGATGGAGTCGATGGATCGCCCGCAATAATCAGGGTGGATAGGGAGTTGTCGGCTATAAAGCCTGTCGACAACCACACAAAGTTCCACTTTGGAGGGTCTGCCATTGTCAAGGAGGGCATCCATTGCGGCCCGTATGGTTCTACCTGTATACAGCACATCATCTATCAACACCACCTTCTTCGCTTCGATGGAAAAAGGCAAAATGGTTTCGTTTGGAACGTGCAATTGCGACCGGATATCATCCCGGTAGAACGTGATATCCAGTTTTCCATAATGAATGATCAGATCCGGATAGATATTCCTGATGCAATCCATCAGATAGTCGCTCACGGCGATACCCCTGGGCTGAATCCCGATGAAGCAGGTATCGGTGAAGGGGTGGTGATTTTCAATCAGTTGATGGGCAAGGCGATGCAGGGTCAGCTGCAACTGCTCTTTATCCATGATGGTCGTGTACTCCTTCATAAATGATCTCTCTTGTCCCATCACTTTTCGAGCATGAAGGGATACCTGTAATCGGTTGGAGGCTGGTATGTTTCTTTTATCGTGCGCGGACTTAGCCAGCGGTAAAGGTTGAGCATCGATCCGGCCTTATCATTGGTGCCGGATGCCCTTGCACCGCCAAAAGGTTGCTGTCCGACAACGGCACCTGTTGGCTTGTCATTGATGTAAAAATTTCCGGCAGATTGGCTCAGCTTGCGGGTGGCAAGCTCGATGGCAGAGCGATCCTGTGCAATGACGGCACCGGTGAGTGCATAAGGAGAAGTTCTGTCGAGGATCTCCATGGTCTCTTCAAACTTTTCAGCTTCATACACGTAGATCGTAAGAACAGGGCCGAAAATCTCCTCACACATGGTGACGTAGGCTGGGTCTTTGGCCTCTATGAGGGTGGGTTCCACGAAATAACCTTTTTTCTTATCACATTTCCCGCCAGCCAGTATCGAAGCCTGTTTGTCTTTTTTGGCATTATCGATATATGTCTTGATTCTGTCGAATGACTTTTCATCGATCACCGCATTGATGAAATTCGAGAAATCCTCCACGGTGCCCATGGTAAAGCCCTCGATCCCTTCAACGAGTTTCTTCTTGACAGCCACTGCGATATTGGAGGGGAGATAAGCCCTGGATGCCGCGGAGCATTTCTGCCCCTGATATTCAAAAGCCCCACGCAGCAATGCCGTTACCACGACATCCACATCGGCGCTTTTATGTACCATGACAAAATCCTTTCCTCCGGTTTCTCCAACAATTCGGGGATATGAACGGTATGTGCCCATATTGGCACCAATGGTCTTCCACATGTTATTGAAGACCCCGGTCGACCCGGTGAAATGAACCCCGGCAAAATCACGATGGGAAAAGCATATCTTTCCGAGTGTCGGACCATCAATATAGACGAGGTTGATCACCCCATCGGGAAGACCTGCTTCTTTGAGTATCCGCATGAACATCTGGGCCGAATAAACCTGTGTATGTGCGCATTTCCATACCACGACATTGCCACAAAGAGCGGCAGAAGTCGGCAGGTTGGCACCGATGGCTGTAAAATTGAAGGGTGAAATCGCAAGGACGAATCCTTCCAATGGCCTGTATTCCAGACGATTATGTACACCCGGAGAGCTGACCGGCTGCTGTTTGTAGATTTCACTTAAAAAATGGACGTTGAACCGCAGAAAATCAATGGTCTCACAGGCAGCATCGATCTCTGCCTGAAAGACATTTTTACTCTGTCCGAGCATCGTGGACGCATTCAGATAGGGTCTGTATTTTCCCGCGATAAGGTCTGCTGCTTTAAGGAAGATCTGTGCACGGCTTTCCCATGACATTATTTCCCATCCGGATTTTGCGTCAAGTGCGGCCTGTATCGCCTGCTTCACATGTTTTTCCTCCCCTTCATGAAAATGACCCAGCAAAAAAGCGGTGTCATGGGGGGGGTGTATGGATACTTTTTTTCCTGTCCTGACTTCTTCAGCACCTATATACATCGGCACATCCACTTTCTTTTTCTTCAACTCAGAAAGGACAGCCTTTAATCTTTTTCGCTCCGGACTTGCGGGGGCGTAGGACAAAACCGGTTCATTGGCAGGAACCGGAAGATAAAAAGAACCATTACCCATAACTTAATTTTTACACGAAATAAGTACTATAATTGATTCGCCTGCAAGATGTTGTAAAAGTATGACTGGAAAAAGATATTACACCAACGTAAAAAAATCGGATCAGGATTCCAGATCTTTCTCCATCATCAGGAAGGCTTTTATGAATCCATCCAGTTCACCATCCATTATGGGCTGAATATTACCCACTTCATAATCCGTGCGATGGTCTTTGATCATTTTGTATGGGTGGAAAACATAGCTTCTGATCTGGCTGCCCCACTCGATTTTCTTTTTGGTGGCGTTGTTGGCATTCTTGATGACTTCGCGTCTGCGCATCTCTTCTTCGTACAAGCGACTGCGGAGCATTGCCATGGCTTTTTCACGGTTTTCGCCCTGTGTCCTTGCCTGTTGGCATTCTACGATGATTCCTGATGGTTTATGGGTCAGACGGACTGCTGTTTCGACCTTGTTGACATTCTGGCCACCTGAGCCACCACTTCGGAAGAATGCCCATTCGATATCCGCCGGATTGATGGCGATCTCGATGGTATCATCGATGAGGGGATAAACATACACTGATGCGAAAGATGTGTGTCGCCGTGCGTTGCTGTCGAAAGGAGATATCCGCACCAGACGATGCACGCCGTTCTCTGCCTTCAGGAATCCATATGCAAAGGGACCATCAAATTGAAGGGTGCAAGTCTTGATACCGGCACTGTCACCATCCTGCCAATCCAGTTCAGACACGTTCCACCCTTGCTTCTGTCCGTACATACGATACATCCGGGCGAGCATCTCAGCCCAATCCTGGCTTTCGGTTCCACCGGCACCGGAATTGATCTGCAGGACACCAGGCAACTCGTCTTCTGGCTGATTCAGGGTACTCTTGAATTCCGCCTCTTCGAGCTTTTGAAGCGCAAGGTTAAAAGCAGCACGGACATCCTCTTCTGTGCCTTCACCTTCTTTCCAGAACTCGAAAAGCACGGCAAAGTCTTCTACTGCCGCTTCGGTTTCATCGAACAGCCTCAACCAATACTCATTCAGCTTGATGGTCTTCAGGATCTCCGTGGCACGTTTGTTATCATCCCAAAAACCTGCTGAAAGAGACAACTGCTTGTCTTCGTTTACTTTATATTGTCGGTTAGCGACGTCAAAGAAACCTCCTCAGGACAAGCACACGGTCCCTCATAGCCTTAATATATTCTGTAGTCATAGTTGACAAAGTTAATGCCTGAAGTCCAAATGACATCGTAAAAATTACAATTGTGGTGTGAAAGTATCCGGGCAGGTCAAGAACTTTTAACATTGGTTTTTGTTACGGGTATATCCTGTTCAAAGGATATAAAAAACGATACATGGTTCAGGCGTATAATTTTTTGGCTTCGTGGCAGTTATTTCCCGAGAAAGGAGCATATGAACTCGGCGAGCGTCCCCGCTCCGGCACTTACAGGATTCATACCAACGGCAACGAACCAGCTCTTTTGATGGAAGCGAACTGGGTCAATATTCAGGGGCAGGCTTTTTCATCCAGGTTCAGCCTAATTCCCGACGGGCAGTTGCACAAGGTTGACTACATGGACAACACTGCAGATGTAGTTTCACAATTCATAGACGGAAGCCGTTTTGAAACACGGTTTACAAAAGAGGGAATGGAGCTTCTTCACCTGCTGTACGAGATCATGCCGAATGGGTATTTACGCATCACGCACAAAGCCTTAACTCCTGAGGGACAACCATATGTGAATGTTGAGTTCTATCATAAGCAGATGAGCGTTCTCCCCTATGCAGCCTCAGTTTCGGGGGCTGTCATCAAGCCGACGGAGGAAGGCGTGATTCGCCATAAGTCTCTCACGGCGATGGAGGAGCAAACGAATATGCAACTCGATCAGATCCGCAAGCAGATCGAATTGCTAGCACTACAGGCGCGGGAAATCCATAGCCGGAAAGAGCTTTCACTCATCATTTACGGTGCAAGGTTAAATTTCAGTCCGGTCATCGGGCATACCTATCATCTCTACGAGAAGCACGATAACACCCATCTCCTATCGATGATCAGTCCGGTTGAGTGGGGCGGAGGTGCCGGACCATTTAAACGATGTATTGCCAGTGTGAAGTTGCTCGCGGACCACACATGGACGGAGGTGGTATGAACCTTCGCGTTTCATCCCATACATAGAAAACCCTGCCGTAAAGACAGGGTTTTCTATGTATGGGATGGTATAAACCGAGTTTACTTGACTTCTTCGAACTCGGCGTCTGTCACATTTTCCGAACCTTGTGCACCTGTATTCTGCTGATTGTTCTCTGCTGTGCCAGACTCCTGGGTAGCATTGTACATATCCTGGCTTGCGGCGGTCCATGCATCATTCAGCGTTTTTGTCGCCCCATCGATCGCGTTGATATCCTGCGACTTATGAGCTTCTTTGAGCTGAGTTAGGGCATTTTCAATGGCCGTTTTCTTATCTGCAGGAATTTTTTCGCCGAACTCTTTGATCTGCTTTTCTGTTTGGAAGATCAGGCTATCAGCGGCATTGAGTTTGTCCACTTTTTCCCTGGCTTCTTTGTCTGCCGATTCATTGGCTTTGGCCTCATTCTTCATTTTTTCGATCTCTTCCTTGGTCAGGCCGCTGCCTGCCTCGATGCGGATCTTTTGTTCTTTGCCCGTGCCTTTATCTTTTGCACTGACATTGAGCATACCATTCGCATCGATATCGAAGGTCACTTCGATCTGTGGCACACCGCGAGGGGATGGCGGGATATTGTCAAGGTTGAAAATACCGAGGGTTTTATTTTGGTTCGCCATAGGACGTTCTCCTTGCAGCACATGGATCTGCACTCCCGGTTGGTTGTCGGATGCTGTGGAGAATACTTCTGATTTCTTTGAGGGTATTGTGGTGTTTGAAGGAATCAAGACCGTCATTACGCCGCCCATGGTTTCGATGCCTAGGCTGAGTGGGGTTACGTCCAGCAGCAGAACATCCTTGACATCTCCGGAGAGAACAGCTCCTTGAACACCGGCACCAATGGCCACCGCTTCATCGGGGTTAACGCTCTTATTGGGTTTTTTTCCGAAGAATCGTTCTACGATCTCCTGGACCTTCGGGATACGGCTGGAACCGCCAACCAAGATAACTTCATCGATCTGTGAGGAAGACATACCCGCATCTTTGAGCGCCTGTTCACAAGGCTTGAGGCAACGCTCGAAGAGGTTGTCTGCCAGGCTTTCGAATTTGGCGCGGGTGAGTTTTTTCACCAGGTGCTTGGGCACACCGTCGACTGCGGTGATATACGGAAGATTTATCTCTGTTTCAGTCGAAGATGAAAGTTCCACTTTGGCTTTTTCGGATGCTTCCTTGAGCCGCTGCAGTGCCATTGGATCTTTGCGGAGGTCTACGTTCTCTTCAGTTTTGAACTCTTGCGCAAGCCAGTCCATAATGACCTTATCGAAATCATCACCACCTAAGTGGGTATCTCCGTTGGTGGATTTCACTTCGAATACACCATCGCCCAGTTCCAGCACGGATATATCGAATGTTCCCCCCCCAAGGTCGAATACAGCGATCTTGCTATCCTGATTCTTTTTATCAAGACCATAGGCCAATGCTGCAGCCGTTGGCTCGTTAATGATCCTGCGTACAGTCAATCCGGCGATCTCCCCAGCTTCTTTGGTAGCTTGCCGTTGTGCATCATTGAAATATGCCGGTACGGTGATCACCGCCTCGGTCACTTCCTGTCCGAGATAATCTTCGGCGATTTTCTTCATCTTCTGCAACACCATGGCACTGATCTCCTGGGCGGTATATAAACGACCGTCGATGTCGATGCGTATTGTGTTGTTATCGCCTTTGGCAACTTTATAGCTCCAATGTTTAAGTTCTTCCGTGACTTCATCAAATCGACGTCCCATGAAGCGTTTAACACTGGATATTGTGTTGATCGGATTGGTGATTGCCTGACGCTTGGCGGGATCCCCCACCTTTCTTTCGCCGTTACTCAGAAAAGCAACGACGGATGGGGTCGTGCGCCTTCCCTCATCATTGGCAATAACCACAGGCTCGTTGGCTTCCATAACCGAAACGCAACTATTTGTTGTGCCCAGATCAATACCGATTATTTTTCCCATGATTTGAAATTTTATAGATTCCCATAATCAATACTTGTGCCGAGCCCAAAAAGATGCAATCTTGTCAGTCATTTTGTCAATAAGGAGAAAAAATGACCGGAAATAAGACAGAACTGCGTTTTGAAAGACAGCCCGGCATTACATGTTGGCTTAGATTCATTGCCAACAGCGGGCATCAATTGAGGGAGGAAAGAAAGTGTCGGACAATGTCCTGTGCGTGGAGCCTTGAATTTTCTATGAACCATTTATTGGTTTTTAATCCCCCGCAGATGACACCGGCCAGATAGATTCCCTTGACATTGGTCTCCATCGTTACGGGATCGTGAACAGGTGTCTTCATGGCATCATTTCCGAGATGGATACCGGTTGCAGTGAGAAAATCAAAATCCGGGAGATAGCCTGTCATGGCCAGCACATGATCATTTTCGATGGACATGATACCGTGTGGAGTGAGGATTTCGACTTCATCTTCCGTGATATTGGTAAGGGTCGATTCGAAAAACGCCCGGATCTCTCCGTTTTGAATTCGATTTTCGATCTCAGGTCGTACCCAGTATTTTACGGATTCCCTGATACCGGGCTCCCGGACGACCATGGTAACTTCTGCACCCTTCCTCCAGGTCTCCAAAGCCACATCGACAGCCGAGTTGGCGGCACCGACCACGACGATCTTCTGACCGAAAAACGGATGGGCTTCCTTGTAATAATGATGGACTTTAGCGAGGTGTTCACCCGAAACATTCATGAGATTCGGCATATCGTAAAAACCGGTAGCGATCACTACCGCATGACTGCGATATTCACCTTTACCGGTTACCACTGAAAAACCCTGCTCCATTTTGTTTATGCGAAGCACCCTATCATATAGGGATACCCGAAGTTTCCAATGCAGGGTGACCCTCCTGTAATATTCGAGTGCCTCATTGCGTGTGGGCTTTGGATGATGGGAAATGAATGGCACATCACCGATCTCAAGCTTATCGGAAGTGGAGAAAAATGTCATGTTCAGCGGATAGTTGAACAATGAGTTCACCAGTGGGCCCTTGTCGATTATCAGGTATGAAAGACCATTTCTACTGCATTCAATCCCGCAGCTCAGTCCGATGGGACCGGCACCGATGATGATCATATCCAGATTTTCCATGGTGTCGTGTTAGGATTGTCGAATGGATTTGACCTTAAAGGTGAAATATGACTGTGACAGGTAACTGAATCCAACAACAATGAACGTGGTTGCGATCTTTGCGATCGTGGGATAGAAATCCAGCGTCTCCACGAAAAATTTCAGAAACACATAATTCAAAAGGATGCTGATCGTGACCGTCAGTGAATATCGGAATAGTTGAACATTCCCTGCGATCATGGATCCGCGAAACACCACATATCTGTTGAGTGCGAATCCTATCGGGAATGTGATGCAAAAAGAGAGCATGAAGGCAGCAATGTGCGGACTGATGGTGATGAAAGGAAGCACGACCATCTTTTTTCGGAAAATAAAATTATAACTGACAAAAAAGATCAGGATATCCAGGACAGTATTAGCTCCGCCGCAGGCAGCATAACGGAATGTCATCCTGTTCATGATTCTATTGAACGGGGTGTATATAAAATCCAATATGGATTCAATTTGACTTTGCATATTTCATTAATACCTGAAAGCTGCAAATTGCAGCTTTTGATTGAAAAAACACGCAAAAGTAAGCATGCATCTATCCTATTGATGGAAAAAGTATCGATATGTTGCGTGCTTTTTGGACGGCCTGGCACCCGTTGCACCGTGAATGGATAGCATCTTTTTGTTGAAATCACCCACCCAGGAGAGTTCAAGTTCCTGATATTGTTGCAGGGAGAGAACGTATTCCTTCAGTTTGATGAAAAGTGTGGATTCCAGGCCATGGTTTCTGTATTGCGCTTTGGTACCCATGATGACGGCCCTGAGGCGTCGGTGCTTTCTTGTTTTTTTATGCCAGAGGAATTTGACTTTCCCGATCAGATCGAGTCGACCGTTGAGTCCGGCGATCAGTTCATTGATATCGGGCAGTACGAGCAGGAATGCAGCCGGGTCATCATTCACATAGGCATACCAAACAAGTTGATTGTCCATTACAGGTTTCATCTGATTGAAATTCTCGCGGATGGATGCCAGTGTGACAGGTGTGAATTGATCAAAATCCTTCCATCCATCGTTGTAAATATCCATGAAGTCGTGTGCGAACTTGTCAAAATACCGAGGATCAAAATGGCGGAACGCATTGTTTTTTTTTGAAGCCACCCAGCTGGCGATTTTTTCGAAGCGTTGCGGGAAAGGGGCATTTACATCGATCCGGTTGGAGATCTGTTCATATGCGATGGCAAAACCATATTGTTCGAAAAGCGATCGGTAATAGGGCGGGTTATAGTTCATGCCATAATAAGGCATGGTAAACCCTTCGATCAGGAGTCCCCACCACATAAGGTTCTCGCCGAAATTGACGGGGCCCTCCATGGCCTGCATGCCTCGCTGTGATAACCATTCCCTGGCTGTATCGAAGAGCATGTTAGCGGCAGCGGGATCATTGAT
This sequence comes from Chitinophagaceae bacterium, assembly GCA_044361845.1. Lineage (GTDB taxonomy): Bacteria > Bacteroidota > Bacteroidia > Chitinophagales > Chitinophagaceae > Pollutibacter. Next base: position 13,665 of record JBIKIB010000023.1, read on the forward strand.
GCACTCAAAAAAACCGCACCCTCCCATCGCAATGGTTGTCAGACGGGCTTTCTTTTCGTTGATGAAGGCTGCGATCCTACCAATGGGCCGATCATGCTGGTCGTACAATACCCATCGGGTACATGATCCATGGCTGTGAAAATTATTCGTTTCAGGATCGAATACCGATTCAATATCCCGGTTCAGCGGTTGAATCCAGTTGGGGTCTTGCGCATAACAAATTCCTGCGACATTCAAAAAATCCCGTTTCGTTTTCCGGTCAACTTCAACAATTCTCATGAATGGATTGAAAATATCATGGTTATGTAGCCATCTTTGAACTAAAACATTTGTTTAAAAAAAGAATGAGGCTGTGCCCCCTTTTCTATTTCTGAAACAGGTCGGGGTAGTCGGTGATCATGCCATCCACTTCCAGCGCCATGAGCTTTTCGATATTTTCTTTATCATTCACGGTCCACGGAATGATCTTCATCCCGAGTTTCCGGCATGCATCCACGAGTTTTTGGTCGACCAGCTGGAATGCGGGACTGTAAATGGAGGGTTTGAATCCCAGCAGGGTGATGTTATCTTCCACCGCGAGCTTATTGCTGTTTTCAATAAGGTAGGCCAGAGACATGGATGGATGAGATTTATGGATCACCTGAAGGGTACGGATATCAAAAGACTGGATGGAAACCCTTTCTGAAACCTTCTTTTTCATAACGACATCCATGAGCAGCTTTGCAAACCGCTCCGGTCCGGGGTGATAAAGCTCGTCTGTTACCGGCTGACATTTGGTCTCTATGTTATAGTGCATCTGCTTCAGACCTTTTTTCCGAACGTATGCCTCGACGCTATCAATGACATCTTCCAGCAGAGGTTTGACGGCGGGTAGGCGCTGTTGCCGGGGAAATTTTGGATGGGGTTTCATGCCGACATCCCAGCGTTGCAGTTCCGCCAGGGTCATCTGGAAAATATTATACTGTTTCTGTTCCCTGGAGCTGAAGGTTGTGCCATCCGGCCGGGTGGAGATTTCGGCGTTCATGAATGGTTCATGCGACAAGACGACCCTGTTGTCGGCGGTGATGACCACATCCATTTCAAGGGTCGTCACGCCCAGGTCGATGGCCCTAAGCATGGCCGGGATGGTATTTTCAGGCATCAGCCCCCTGCATCCCCGGTGCCCCTGGACATCCAGTTGTGCGTAATAATGGAATGACATCATAAAGAAGGAACTGATGAGAAAAACGTTTTTAGGCATGGGTTGTCTATCTGACTTTTTCAAATAATTAAAATTAAAATTACGTAATCGTACATTTGTAACCTTATTGAAATTGGTATGCTTTTAACGGATACGATCAGGGAACATGTGACATTTGCGTTGACGGAATTATATGGTGTAGCGGCTGGCTCCTGTGCTTTCCAGATCAACCAGACAAGGCCGGAATTCGAAGGGGATTATACGGTTGTTTTATTTTCTCTGGTGAAGTCGTTGAAGAAGGCTCCGGATGATATTGCTGCAACGCTGGGTGATTTTCTCATTCGAACGCATCCTGATCTTTATACGGGACATGCGCACATAAAGGGCTTCCTGAACCTTACGATCGCAGAAAGCTTCTGGATCGGGATGTTAGAAAGGCATTATGAGGACAGTTGTTTTGGGAAGGGGGACATGAAGCGTCAAAAAGTGATGGTGGAGTATTCATCACCCAATACCAACAAGCCGCTGCACCTCGGGCATCTGCGAAATAATTTTCTGGGGTGGAGCATTGCCGGTATCCTCAAGGCCAACGGGTATGATGTGATCAAGTCATGCATCGTCAACGACCGTGGCGTGCATATCTGTAAAAGTATGATCGCCTGGCAGCGGTATGCAAATGGTGCGACGCCTGAAAGTTCCGGCATGAAAGGAGATCATTTCGTGGGGGATTTTTATGTGAAGTTCAACGATGCATACAAACTGGAAGTGGAGTCACTTGTGGCCAGTGGCATGGAGAAGGCTGTGGCGGAGAAGGAAGCCCCTATCATGAAAGCCACACAGGTGATGCTGCAACAATGGGAGCAGGGAGAACCCGCCGTCATGGAACTCTGGAGGATGATGAATGGTTGGGTCTACGAAGGTTTTGATGTGACGTATAAGAAAATCGGGAGTGATTTCGACAAGACGTATTTCGAGAGCGACACATATCTGCTTGGAAAAGACGCGGTGGAGGACGGTCTGCAAAAGGGTGTTTTCTTCCGAAAAGCAGATGGCAGTGTATGGATTGATCTGACCACCGACGGACTCGATGAGAAGATCCTGTTGCGGAACGATGGTACATCCGTGTACATCACTCAGGATATCGGCCTTGCAAAACGCAAATATGAGGAGTACGGGATCGACCAAAGTATTTATGTGATCGGTGACGAACAGAATTACCACATGAAGGTTTTGAAGCTGATCTGCCAAAAGCTGGAGCTTCCCTATGCCGACGGCATCCATCATCTTTCTTATGGCATGGTCGAACTCCCCACCGGGAAGATGAAAAGCCGCGAAGGCACTGTGGTGGATGCTGACGACATTGTGGCGGAAATGATCGATATCGCTTCGCAACACACGCAGGCGCTCGGAAAAGTGAAAGACATTCCGGTGGAAGACCTGGGCAAATTATATGAAACGCTGGGATTGGGTGCATTGAAATTTTTCCTGCTACGGGTCGATCCCAAGAAAAAAATGATCTTCAATCCGGAGGAGTCGATCGATTTTCACGGCTTCACCGGACCTTTTGTGCAATACACGTATGCCCGGATCCGGTCGATCCTGCGAAAGCAACAGCCTGACGGGCATTACAAGCTTTCACCTTCCGGATTGTTGCCGTTGGAGAAAGATCTGCTGGTTTCGATAGAGCAGTATGGCACAGTCCTCCAGCAGGCGGCGCATGAACTCAATCCGTCCTTATTGGCCATATTTGCCTTCAACCTCTCGAAAACATTCAATTCTTTCTATGCGGAACATTCCGTGGCAAGTGCAGAATCGGAGGAAAAACGACAGCTTAGGCTTCGGATCTGCAGTATGACTTCGACCGTCATCCGTTCCTCGCTTGAGCTGTTGGGGATGGATGTTCCGGAACGCATGTGATTGATATTCTAAAAGCTCAGTTATGATACGAACCCTTTTCGCCATTATTTTTACCATGTCCATTTTCAGCCAGTCCACTGCACAGACGCGCATCACACTTTATCCGGATGTGAAAGGCCTTCGGATCTGGGGTCGTGAGAAGATTGAGGATGCCCCATATATGGACTACTATTCAGCCGGTACCGGCAGTTCAAAACCATGCATCCTGATTTGTCCGGGAGGTGCCTATACCGCACTGGCGAAAGGGCATGAGGGAAAGGATGTTGCTGCTTTTTTCAACAGTAAAGGTTTTGATGCTTTCGTTTTAATGTATCGCCTGAACGATGCGGAGCAAAATGGAAGTCGTTTTCCGGCTCAGCATGACGATGTGACGACGGCGATGCGCATCATTAAAGCAAGGGCCAGCGAGTTTGGAATCGATGTGCTGAAAACAGGGGTGCTTGGCTTTTCCGCAGGCGGGCACCTGGCCTCGATGTCAGCTACGATGCATAAGGAAGCGAACCCTTCTGCTGCGGATCTGCTGGAGCGTGAAAGCAGCAGACCGGCTTTTGCAATATTGATATATCCCGTGATTTCGTTGTCTGACAGCTTTTCGCATAAGTACAGCGGGGAGATGTTGCTGGGCAAAGGTGCCAGTGCTGAAATGAAGCAATCCTTCAGTACATATAACCGGGTCGATGCGAAGACCCCCCCGACCTTCATCGTGTTTTCGGGTGATGATAAATCCGTTCCCGTCCAGAATGGGATTGTTTTCTATCAGGCGTTGTTGCGGAACAAGATCAAGGCATCACTGCATGTTTTCGATCATGGAGGACATGGATTCGGTATGGCACCGAAGGACCCGGTACTTTCCCAATGGCCGGAGATGTCGGTAAAATGGCTTTCTCAGCTGGGGATCCAATGATTCAAAGCCTGAGCCATTGTTTCACATGCCGGTAGTCTTTTAGCTTGGGGTCCATCTCGATCGCCTTGTTGCAGATGCCTTTTCCCTTTGATTTATCTCCCTTGTGCTGGTATGAAAGTCCGATCATATAGACCGCCCTGGCATTTTCCTTATCGAATGTCAGAAGTTGTTGCCAGGTATCGATGGCCTGATCGTATCGTTTGGTTTCGTAGTATGTTTGGGCGATATTGTACAGGAGGGAAAGGTCGCCGGGTCTCTTTTTGAGGAGTTCCATTTGTAATTCGATGGATCTGTCGGGCATACCTGCTGACATGTATGAGTTGGCGATGTTTTCGATGAAATCATCATCCACGGTATATCCTTTTTTCATGGCGAGTTCATAGAACATGACGGCACTTCTGTCATCGGGCATGGAGGAATAGGCCAGTGCTGTTTCATACATCAGGTCAGACCTTGAGGAGTCCATCGCGATCGCTATCTGATAGTATTTCACGGCTTGTTTAAAATTGCTCATATCCACCAATCCCCTGGCGAAGAGCACCGGGATCTCGACATTACCGGGTTCTTCTTTGAATGCGGCATCCAGGTAACGGAAAGCATTGCCATAATCTTCTTTCTGCCAGTAACTTTTCCCCAGCATATAATTCACCTTGCCACTCATTTGAAAGGATAGCATCTGGTGGCATTCACGGATGGCATCATCCCATTTCCGCATCTGAAAATGCAGCTGTGCGAGTAACCTAAGGGATATCGTATCATCCGTTTGCTGCCTGATGGCCGTTTGAAAGGATGAAATGGCGACGTCATACCTACGTATCTCGACTGCGGCAAGACCGAGCTCACGGATGGCTATTGTGTATGAGGAATCCAGCGAGACGGCGTGTTGAAGTTTGTCAAAAGCTGGCTTATACTTGCGCGACTCCTTATCTGCCATTGCCTGTTGATACAAGACCCGGGCAGTGTCATGCGCCTGTGCAGATGATAATAAGGGTGACAGAAGAAGAAATGCGTGGATGATCAGTGGTTTCATGGGACAGGGACTTGGGATTCCTGCGCGATCCTATCGAAGGATAACGGCCCCCAATGGTGGCAGATGCAGGCTCAGTTCAAAGATCTTTTGTGATTTATCGGTTATTGACACGTTGATAATTGGGTTATAGACATTTCCAGACCCGTAAAACGCTGTGTCATCGCTGTTGAAAATCTCTTTCCATTTTGATTTTCCGTGGACCCTGACCTTCCAGTCAAGGCGCGGCTGAGGTGTCATATTCAAGATCACAATGACATCATCCTTTGGCTTTTTCCCTTTACGACGGAAGCATATCACGGATTCCGCACGATGGTTGAGATCGACCCATTCGAATCCTCCTTGTTCAAACTGCAACTCATGGAGAGCCGGTTCTTGCCGATAGAGTTGGTTGAGTTTTTTCACGCAGTCTTTCAGCATCCGATGGCAATCGAAATGGAGCAGATGCCATTCGAGTTCCGACTTATAATTCCATTCGGATGTCTGTCCGAATTCGTTGCCCATGAACAGCAGCTTGCCACCGGGATGGGTGAACATGTAGGTATAAAGGAGGCGAAGGTTCGCGAATTTCTGCCATTCGTCCCCCGGCATTTTGTAGATCATCGGGGATTTCCCATGGACGACCTCATCATGGCTGAGGGGCAGCATGAAATTCTCGTCATAAAAATACATCATACTGAAGGTGAACTGGTCCTGCTGGTGTTCCCGATAAGCGGGATCCTGCTTGAAATAGCGCAAGCTGTCAT
>JBIKIB010000228.1:0-6097 GCA_044361845.1 Chitinophagaceae bacterium
CTGCCCATGACCTACCTTCAGCCTTAGCCTGGAAAAGGTCATATCCCCCCATTCCGACACGGCCATTGCTCGCAAATACCAGACTCCTGCTAGGCTCGTGGAAAGAAGGCGACTGCTCGTCATACTTTGTGTTGATGATCTCACCCAGATTCCTGGCTTCCGAGAGATTGCCTTGTGCATCAACATCAGATATCCACAGATCAAACCCGCCAAGTCCACCCGGCTTATCACTGCTGAAGATCAGCTCGCGACCACCCGGCATTAGGAAGGGTTGTTGCGCACTAAATCCCGGTACATTGACCGTGGCACCAACTGCCACAGGATTGTCCCATTCCTTACCGGAACGACCGGCCGTATGGATGGTTGCCAGCTTCTTCCCGTCCTTGATACCCCAGCGGGTGAAATACATACGGCTTCCGTCAGCGGAGATGGTAGCGACACCTTGCTGCATCGCCGGATCCTGCATCACACCCACGTCAGTGACATTTAGAAAAGACCCCTGATCAAAATCAGCTTTCATCAACCGATTAGAATTTTTCGCACCCACCTTTGCACTATCCGTACGGGTGCTGGTGAAGTACAGTGTATTGCCCGGGCCAAAAACCGCGGCGTAGTTCGCTCCTCCGGCATTGACGGCCTCGCCTAACTTGCTGACCTTATAAAGTCCAAGGTCTCCACGGTTCATTTGCGCCTGTATGAATCGGATGTTCTCCACCTCTCTTGCCGCATGCTGGCTGAAAGCATCCTGCTGGGTATAGCCATTAAGAAATTCAGTGAACGCCCCCTCCGCCTCCGTGAACTTTCCCAACGCCCTTAGTTGCGAAGCATGGTGAAATCGTGCAAGGGGGAATGCCTCCGTCCCGGAAGCGATGACTTTTTCGTATGCTTCCGCCGCTTTCTGTGGGTAGTTGAGCTGGCGATAACACTCCGCCAGATTGTACCCGGACTGGGCATTGGAACTCACCGGTACCTTTCCGCCTTTCACACCCCTCGTCTGCAAGGTGTATGGGTTATATGCCGGGCCGGATTTGCCCTTGGCAGATGCCAGTTGCTTCTCGTAATAACTCGCCGCAGAAGCATAATCCTGCTTCTTGAAATATGCATCCGCTGCCTTCACGTAGTCATACGAAAACTGCGCTTGCAGGTTCAGGGCAATCATCCCTGTCATGAGGATTACCAAACTTTTCATCGTACAGGTATTGTTGTGCGTCATGGTTGGATTTTTTAGATCTGCGTCAAAGTCTCGGACAAACGAATTCCACTTCAGGGGTTTTCGTTGTTTTACGCCCTATAAGCGTCAGTGAGATCTCAAAGCTATTGGTGCCTTTGATCATCCGGCCAAGGTCGGATGTATTCACGTCATAGCTGACGCTGAACATCGTGTTGTTCAGTGTGAAACCGACAAATGGGGTAACAGCATCGCTGAACCGATAATTCGCACCAAGCATTAAATCCGTATTCATACTGAGCCTTGACTGTACATATGCCCCAAGCATCGTCTCACGGGCGGTACCCTGCATCAGATATAGGGCATTCGGCACCACGCTTGTACGATCGTTGACATTGATCCGAACCCCGGCATGTGCCGTCACACGCATCGGCATACGGGCATCATTGAAAGAATGGAATTTATCGGCCGGACGGGTGATATGCGAGGCGGATAGTCCGGCGAAGATATTAGCCTTCTTTCCGGGCTCCGCGTCGAAATAAAGCACACCCACGCCTGCATCGAAAACAGCATTGGTCCTGGCATTGATCACATCCGTCGTCGGGTTTGCAGCGGAATATCCCATCACCGGATTCCACTGGTCACCGAAACGGAGTTTATTGGGATCGAAACGACGCTGGATCAATCCGATCTGCATGCCGAAAACAAGGCGTTTGTTTTCATTTGCACCGAAGCGGACACCCGTGTAGGCAACATTGCCGTATGCCGTGGTGTAGGAATATCCACCGTCACCTGCAGTTTGGCGAAGCATGCTCACCCCGACATTAAGGTTCTTATCTGTCGTAAAATCAGCCGAAACGCCGGGCGTGCTGTACGGCACACTCACATTGCCCCACTGGTTACGGTAGATGCCGGATACCCTGTAGCTTCCATCAAAAGCCCCTGTCAACGCAGGATTGAGCCAGGAAGGATACACATAGTACTGGGTGAAATGCGGATCCACCTGTGCTTGTGTGGGGATGCCGGCCATAGCCAGCACCACAGTGATCAGCACCAGCGTGCAAGCATTCTGCAAATGTGCGATTGTTCTCATCATGGATGGTTTAGCGTATGATAGTTATGGAACCATTTATAGGTTTGAATCCGTTCTTCAAATTGATGATATAGTAATACACCCCGACCGGCAGATCTTTTCCACTGACCTTCCCATCCCATGGAGTATTATACCCTGCGACTGTGTAAACAAGCTGTCCGTAACGGTTGAATACCTGAAGCGTGCAGCCGGGATAGTCTGCCATGTTCTCAATATTCCACCGATCATTGACCCCGTCCCCATTAGGCGAAAACACGTTCGGTATCCGTACGGTCTTCAGGATCTTCACGCTCACAGTATCCGCGGCAGTACACCCGTTCTGGCCCGTGGCCGTCAGCCGATATACCTGATCCTGCAAGGCGGTCACAGAAGCACGGAGTTGACTGGCAGGCGTAAGGTCAGGCGTCGGTGTCCACAAGAACACAAGGCCGGGGTCGTTCGCTATGGACAAGAAAGTCACCACACTACCCTGCGGCACCACGAAGGATGGTCCGGCATCCACAACTGGCTGCAAAAAAACATTCACCTGCTGGCTGAAGGGATCGGATACACATCCGGCCGCATTGGTTGCCGTCAGCGTTACCGTGTACCGGCCGGGCGAATTATACCGCTTCTTCGGATCCGCCAAAGCAGAACTGCTGCCATCCCCAAAACTCCAGTTCCGGGCAGTGATGCTGCTGCCGACGTCTGTGCTGGCATCCGAGAACTGGCTTTCCACACCCTGGCAGATATCCGCGGCACTCATCGTGAAGCGCGCAACAGGCTTGCCAAAAAACGCATTGAATACTTTGGTCGTTTCATCGCTGCACCCCTTTGCAGATACGGTCGTGAGCTTGATACTATAACTCCCTGTGGCAGCGTAGATCCTTGAACCGTTCACCGTCGTACCTAAAGCACTGCCATCCCCATAATCCCAGGTATGGGACAAAGCACTGTTGTCGGCCACTGTGCTGGTATTCGTCATCACCACAGGATTGCCCGGAAAACATACCGAAGCCGGGAGTGTGAAGGTCGCAACGGGGTTGGGACTCACCAGCACATCTGATTCCTTTGGGATACTCTTACATCCAAATGCACTCTGTGCGACAAGGCTGATTTTGTACGTCCCCGAAGTATTGTAGGTATGGGTGAAAGGACTACCACTTACACGCAGTGGCTGGTTGCCATCCTTTAGGTCCCACTGCCAGGATGCAATGGTGCCGGATGCAATGGTCGAACCATCGGTGATCGTCACCGCTTTCCCGAGACAGACATCCGCAGTCGCCGTGAAAGCGGCATTCGGACGTGGATAGACGACAATGGTGCCTGACACAGAATCGGTGCATCCACCGGTGGTCGTGAACACATACCAAATAGTATGCGTGCCGTGCCCGGAAACCAACGGGTCGAAACGTCCGTTGTCAGATGTTCCGGGACCACGATATATACCGGTACCTGTCACCCCATTGGTCGCTGTACCCTGATTGATCGTAATGGCCGCCGCATCCTGACAAATAGGAGTTAGTGCTGCGAAAGCCAGGATGGGCTTCAACGCAAACGTCATCGACATGGTAGTATCCTTCATACAGCCGTTAGCAGTGGACGTAGTGAGCTTGATACTGAAGGTCCCCTCCTTATAGTCATGCGACGGATCTTTTAACGTCGAACTGTTCGGATTTGCTCCCCCGGCATTGGCATCACCGAAATTCCACAGATAGGTGAGCGCCTGCAGATCAGCCACAGTGGTGGTATTCAAAAACTGTACCCGACCATTCGGAGGCAGACAAGCACCTCCAGCTACAGAAAAAGATACCGACGGAGTCGCATGCACTTTTATGGTCTGCGAAACGGAATCGATGCATCCTCCCGCCGTAGTATACACAAACCAGATGGTATGCGTACCTGCCCCCGCCGCTGCCGGACTGAAGCTACCAGCCGCAGTGGTACCCGGCCCACGATAGATACCGGTACCTGTGACGCCATTCGTGACCAGTGCCTTCGCCACATCCACCACGGATGACTCCTGACAGACAGCTGTCAGACCCGCAAAATTGATCACCGGCTTCAATGCAAAAGTCGCAGAGATGCTGGTGTCCTTCGAACAACCATCAGCACTGGTGACGGATAACTTGATATTATAAGTCCCTTCGGCATAATCATGCGAAGGATCCCTGAGGGTCGATGTATTCGGATTGCTGCCACCAGCATTGGCATCTCCGAAATTCCAGAGATAGCTGAGCGTCTGGCCATCCGCAATGGTGGAAGTATTATTAAAAAGTACCCTGCCGTTGACTGGCAGGCAACCGCTATTTGGAATGTTGAAAGAAGCAACAGGCGTGGCACTCACTTTGATGGTCTGAGAGATGGAATCCGAACAACCGTCATTGGTGGTATACTCGTACCAGATCGTATGTGTGCCCGGACCTGCCACCTTTGGGTCGAACTTCCCATCAGCACTGGTGCCCGGCCCACGATACACGAATGACCCCGGCAATCCGTTGGTAACGGATCCTTTCGCCACCGATAAGGTCGCCACATTCTGACAGATATCCGTGAGTGGCGCAAATGCCAGCGCAGGCTTCAGCTTGAAAAAGCTGGCAACCGTAGTAAGATTGCTGCATCCGTTGACCGTCGTGGCAGAGAACTTGACAGCATAGGTGCCGGCCTGGAAATTATGCGTAGGGTCTTTGATGTTAGAGGTGTTGGGATTGGCCGCAGTGGCGTTCGCATCTCCGAATTGCCAGGCATATGCACTGATCGCCTGCCCGTCCGGCGAACTTGCTGTGCCCGTGAAACGCACAACGCCCGAAGGGGGGAGGCAGCCATTGGCGTCATTGCTGAACGTGACTGCAGGAAGCGCATAGACGGTTACCTGCTTCTCCAATGTATCACTGACACATGTCGGACTGGAACTGGACGCATGCCTGACCTTGTATACACCCGCTGATGGATAAACATACTGCATGGTCGGCCCTGCCGAGGAAACAGAATCCTTGCCATCACCAAAACTCCAGTACCAGCGGCTCACTGAGATACCAGGACTGGATGTATCCTTGAACTGGAATACCGAACCTTCACAGACGGCCTCCGGCAGCGTGGTAAAACCTGCAGGAGGCTTATCCCCAATAGTGATGGATTTTGTCGTATCAGAAGCACAACCATCCCGGGTGACAACGGATAACTTGATATCGTATGACCCGGGAGCATATAAACGTTTGACCGAAAAACTATCACTCTGCTGCCCCCCGGGGAATGTCCATTTAAAATCACGCACCACATAACTGTTGCTGGTGGTATCCTTCCCCTTGAATAAAATGGTATCCTTTGTACAACCGGAATGGGAGAATGAAAAGTCCGCATCAGGCTTGGACTTGACGATCACCGGGATCGTGAGGTCCTCTCGGGTGTAACAGTTCTCGATCGTAGGATGATATGCACTGATCGGAATGAAAATGGTATCCGACTTGCTGAACCGGTAAGTGCCGGGAAGTTCGTATCTCCAGTATTTTATGCCATTCACAAAAACGGTATCCTTGGGAATGGGATTATTATCCGTGTAATTCGTATTCGGACTGATCACACCGGAACCGAGCTTGCTGAGGTTCCAGTCAATCCGAAATGGCTGATAAGCCGCCATCAGTACCGACAACTTCACCGGCGTGTTCACGCATGTGTATGTATGCTGCTTCGCGGCCGTATCCGGAAGGTTCTGAACCCCACTGACGGCATTGAGGTTATTGATATACGTACCGGCGTTGTAGCCATAACTCTCCACACTGCCAAGTCCATAGGTAATGGCCGTGAAGGCAGAATCACTGGAGGCTTTCGCCTGGGTGGCCTGTGCCGTCCACCGCTTG
>JBIKIB010000229.1:0-6091 GCA_044361845.1 Chitinophagaceae bacterium
TTCCCCTTCATTGAACGTTATTGATACAATACAAACATCCAGGTCCTTCGCTCCGCTCAGGATGACAGCCGGGGGAGAGTCGTTCGCAAACATAGGATGACAGTAAAAGTGGCTGATTTTATGGTAAGAAATTGCTGCAGCTTGATAAATGGACATAATTCCACTCCTCCACCCCCCCCACACCGTCATCCTGAGCGAAGCGAAGGACCTAGACTTTTGCTGTTGCCCTTCATTGAACAACATTCACAATACAAACATCCAGGTCATTAACAAGATTAGAAGCGATTATTCCGATTTTGAATCTTAGTATTTGATGGTTAACTTACGTTTCATTATCACATCTTCCCGCTAAATTGATCATTGATAAATCTCGAAAATGCATGCTGAAAAATCGGTTGAAAAAAAGGGCACTACGGCTGCCGACCGTAAAAACGCACAGCCCAAATCAGATGGTATGTCCACTGCCATGGAGGCTACTTCCGTGGCATCGCAAAGCATAAATTTCCTGCAGAAAAAGGCCATTGCCGGCAATTCCGCCAAGAATATAGAAGATATCCAGCGTAAGGCTGACATGCGGCATCCGGCAGATGCAGGCTTAGGGATCACCGTACAGCCCAAGCTCACCATCGGAGAGCCGGGGGATCCATACGAAAAGGAAGCTGACAAGATCGCGTCTGAGGTTGTCAGGGACATGCATGTTTCAGCCGGTGCATCAAACGCACCGGAGGATTCAGGGGTATCCATTCAAAAGAAAGCTTTGGAAGAAGAGGAAATACAGATGAAGCCCTCCCTCTCAGCTTCCGCTCAATCGATGCCTACTGTACAACTTTCTGAAGATCCGGGTTCGGGGGATGCTCCGGCTGATTTCGAATCCGCAGTCAATGCCGCAAAAGGCAGCGGCCAGTCGCTCGATGAGGAAACATCTCAGAAAATGGGCAGCGCCATGGGATCTGATTTCAGCGGCGTGAAAGTCCATACCGATAGCAACTCCGACCATTTGAGTCGCTCGATACAGGCCCGTGCTTTCACGACGGGCAGCGATGTTTTCTTTCGGAAGGGAGAATACGATCCGGGCAGCAAGCCGGGTCAGGAACTCCTTGCACATGAACTGACGCATGTGGTACAACAAGGGGCGGCCGGCTCCACCAAGGATACACCGGTACAAAAAAAATCAGTTGACGTCATACAGCGGGTCATGGAACCCGCATATGTGAATGATGCTGCCCAGTTGCATACGTTGGATGCGACAACCGGGCAAGACAAGGGTGTCGTCCGGGGCGGAAAGAAGGTTCGCGCAGGGGATGAGATTATGGCCGATAATAGCCAGCAGGTCGGTGAATGGATGAGCGCAGAATTCGGCGGGAAGACAGGATACGTGAGGAAGGGGAAAGTCGTATTGAAAAGTGTGTTGGCTCCCACCGCTGATCCTGATGATGAATCTTCCCCTTTAAGTGAGGGTTTTTCTGAATTCACCGACCTGATGGGCGGTGGCACTGATACCGCATCGGGTGGATTAGAAACGGGAACGGATAAATACGGCGGGGTAACTCTGAAGTCCAATTTCGACATCACTTCCGGTGTCGGCGACGGACTCACCGGACTCTTCGGCATGATCGCCTCGGCAAAGGAACTGACCAGTGGCAATCTAGACAAATGGGAAAGTCTGGAAAACGGCTTTGGTTTTGTCTCATCTGCCGCTAAAGGAGCCTCTGGTGTGAACAAAGTGGTCGATAACATCGCAAAGAGAACCGGTTCTGAAAGGGGAGCCGGCGAGTCGGATACTGCCGGTAAATACCTCGGGGCCATTGCTGATGGCCTGGGTGCTGTCAAGGATACGGCACTCGGAGTGATCGGCCTCTACAAACTCTACAAGGTCAAGAGTGACAGCAAGGCAAAGGATGCCGCTGCCGTCTTCAAGTCATTCACCAGTGCCGCTCTGAGTGCTGCCAAGGTCGCCAAGAACGCTTATGATATCATCGGCAATGGAATCCCGACGGCACTCATTTACACCATACCGGCATTGAGCATCGCCGTATCGGCCATTAATGTCATTATCCGGCTGGCAGATGCCTTCTCCGCCGGCGATATGAAGGCGGAGATGGAAGGACTTGCGAATTCGGATCGAACCCTTGTCGCAGACTCATTGGGTGTGCCGCTGCCAACCGAGGCAAATGTCGATTCATCCGAAGTATTTTTCGGGGATAGAAGGGGGACTTTCCCGCATTACAAAACCTATTTCCGCACCAAGAAGGTAGTCCGTGCCGGCGTGAAGACCATCAATACTAAAGCAGAAGATGAGAAGGAGTTTCTTCGGAAAAAGATCGAATCTGCGGGTAACGTCGCCACATCGGCTGGAAACAAAGGAAGTGACATCGTTGCGCATAAGGCTGACATGGATGATATCAACGGGTCGGTTCCGGTTTCGGTCACAAAACACCAAGACCTCATAACGGCAGGCGTCGTTGCGCGCAATGCTGCGATGGAAGATGTCAAAGCGTCGGTTTCGGAGTCGGTGGCAACACACAAAAATAAACTGACGAAATATTCCAACCCGTTCGACATATCCCTCAATAGGGATGCTGCGCTTAAGGAGGTCAAGGAGAATATCGACCATAACGCAACCCTTTCGAGCGAAGACAAGATCGCCCTGTTTGATGCGATCAAGGAGAAGCCGATGCTGGACGACTTCACCGAGCCATTCGCCGCCATGCAGGCAAACTACTCAAATCCGGCGGACATATCCCTTAAAACGGCTGAAGCGCTTGCAGAGATCAAAGCGAAAATCGACGCTAAAGCAGCGCTTACGGATGCGGACAAGACTGCCCTTTATACAGCGATTCAATTGAACCAGCTGGCAGACTTCACAGCCCCCGTCACCACAGAGGCACAACAACGACATCAAGCATTCCTGTCAGGCGTCGTTGATAAGGTCAGAACGGAAGTGGATACTGCAGCCGATCTGGAACCCCCTGATAAATTATCCATTAAGGGCCTACTGAACAATCCTCCGGGTTCCGCTGCCGAATACACTTCCGAGGTTGTCGACAAGCTGACAAACAACAGCCAACGTCTGCTCACGGCAAACGGACTTGCAAATCTCAAATTGATCATCGACGTATCCGGCTTGCCGGCCGGGCCAAAAGCGAAGTTGAAAGGGGATATCGGAACTCCGAACAACAAGGCGGAATTCGACGGCAAGCTCGATCTGCTGAAACAAAAAGATGTTCAAATCGACCAGTACGAGTTAGGTGACAAGATGGCTGAGATCAATGATAAGCGCAAGGTGTCTGGCTGGACCGATGTCGTACTCGAGTTGGTGAACATAGCCGGCGACATCACCACGATCGCGGTGGGGGCCACAGGCATCGGTGCAGCCATAGGCCAGGGAATGAAGGCGGGGGCGGCCGGCGTAAAGGCCGTACATTCGGCGTCTAAATTCGTTCAGAAAGCTTACCGGGACCATGGTGCGAGTGATGTTGATGGTGATAAGTCTACATCGACCAAGCACAAGGAGTATGTCAATCATGCAAAGTTCATCTACAAGCAAATCGCTGCGTTGACACCGGGAGACACGGTGCGCGAGGGTCAGATCAAAAAATATGTGCGCGCAACGGGTGTGAACTATGAAATGTGGGAGTCTTTGAGATTCAATCCTCAGACCCAGCTCGAGACGATGGTGGATGCCATAAAAAAAAGATCTTAGCATAAAACATTGAAACATGAGTGAATCAGTCAATCAAGCCAGCGATCTCCTCGAACTGCAACAACTGGAGTTTTTCATCCGGGAAGAGCTGGACCTGGGGTGCGAGATCCTGCCGGTTTCAGCCGAAATGCCCGTTGAAACGCTATTGGTGATGCTGGAAAAAGATGCCCATGAGCGGACCCGAATCGCCAGCCTCATGTTTGTCCCGCTTCACGGCACACAAATTCAGACGCTGAAGCTCATACAGCTCTACATCGAAACACCTGTGCTCGTCGATACTGCCGGGGGGCGTCAGGTCATGTCGGAATTCTTCAGTGTCGTCAATCAAAAGATACCCCTGGGCGCATTCGCATTCAATGACGAAGGGCTGGTGACTTTCAAATACGTACATGCACTCGGTAAAGACAGTCCGATCGTGCAGGAGCATTTCCTGGAGCTCTTTCTGCTTTGGATGTTCACACTCGACTCTGTGAGTCCGCTGATCGATGCGTTGGCGGAAGGTCGGATGGACCTTGCCGGTGCGGTTGAAGTCCTGAATGCCTGAGGAACCTCCACGCAACTGAAAATAATGTCCGGCCCATGAAGATCATCGGCCGGACATTTAGTTATATGAACTCACCATTTGAGGGAAAGACCCACCATCACATTCGTCCCCGCCATGGGGTAGAAGAAATTCTCCGTGGTCATCGATCCGCCATAAATATAGCTGAAGGTGTATCCATTCGGCTCATAGCGCTTATTGAAGATATTGTTGACCTGAAGTGTGATGGCCATCTCACCCACGATCTTAACGGTCGGTTTCCAGGTGAGCAAGATGTCCTGGAGATAGTACGGATCCAGGCTGCGGCTTTCCCTGCCCGTATTGTCGAGGTATTGCCGGCTCACGTATTTACTCAGCAGCGATATCTCTGTTCGTTTGATCGGACGCAGGTTGATCGATGCCGCGCCGGTGAGCGATGGGGAGAACGAGATGGTTGTCCTGTCGAATTGCTCGCTCTTCTGACCTCCGTTATCGTAATCATCGTAATAGGATGTGTATCCTAATATTCGGTTATCGCTGGCCGTTAGGTTGCCCTGCACATCGAACCGGTCTGCCGGTTTCCACCTGCCGCTCAGTTCTATGCCTGCCCTATAACTCTCGGGTATGTTCGTTCGCGCATACGCACCGACATCGTTGATCATGCCCGTGAGGACGAGCTGGTTGTGGTAGCGCATGTAATATCCGGTGACTGCCCAGGAGCTTTTTGCAGATACTTTTTCATATCCGATCTCGAAGTCATGCAGCGTCTCATGCTTGGGTTGCTGTACTGCTCCCGCCTCGAAATCATCGCGGTTGGGTTCTTTGTTGGCCAGCGCCCATGACAGGTAAGCCCTTCCTGCAGGCAGTTTGTATTCAAAACCGATCTTCGGATTCAAGAAATTCCAGCGATTATCGATCTGCAACCCCGGGTTGTTGCGGAATCCGTTCAGCTCATAACCGACATTCCGGTATTGCAGGTCTGCAAAAAGACCAAGCCGTTGAAAAAGCTGTTGTTGCCATTTCAGATAGAGGTTGACATCGTTTTTGAACGCATTCAGATCGTACCATTTCCGGTCTTTGTCGATTCCCTGGCTCGCCCAGATGATCTTCCCGTAATGGTCTCCGATGTATCTGGTGACTCCACCCCCGGCAATGATCTCCTTTTTGTCGTCTTTGTATTGCAGCGAGAATGTCTGCCCGAAATAATGATTGTCAAGCCATAACTGACGTACCAGGTCGGTACTCTTCAGCATGTTGCCACCGATCACCGGGTATGCGAGTCCGTAATCCATATAGTCCTCATCCGCCTTGTATTGTTCGTAATGTCCCATTCCCTTGGTATAGAAAAGTGCCGTCTGCAGGCTGAGTTTTTCGTTGAATTGCTGGTTGAAGAACAGCTGATAATGTGTCTGGCGATAGTTGTCGGTTTCGTTATCGTAGGGTTCGCCGGGTTTTTCGGTACCAGCGGAGTTGTAGGTTCGGTCGGTTTCCAGCATGGATTCCGGGATGCCGTTCCAGGCCTGATAGGTCTTCTCTTTTCCGGAAAACACATTGAATCTCAGCGATGTCTTTGGCCTAAGGTATGCACCCGAGAGGTAGAACGACTGAAGGTCACTGGCAGCACGGTCGACGAATCCGTCGCTTTTGATCCTGGAGAGCCGGGCATCGAATGTGAACTGTTCGTTGATCAATCCGGATCCAAGTTTCACGGTGTTCTTCCAGGTATTGAAGGATCCTGCAGTATTATGCAGTTCCCCATAGGCCTTTTCCCGCGTTTCATTGGTGGACATGTTTATGGATGCCCCGAAAGCACCGGTGCCATTGCTGCTGGTGCCAACACCCCGCTGGATCTGCACACTGTTCACGGA
>JBIKIB010000230.1:0-6083 GCA_044361845.1 Chitinophagaceae bacterium
GGTGCTGAAATCATCGTAGGCCATGATGTTGTAAAAATCTACCTGAGTGCCTTGTAATAATTCGGCAGTGATGGCATCGCGATACACACCCGCATATTTTCCGGCTGTGATCGCAGCGGATAAATAGTATTTACCATCCACATGGCAACTGTCCCCTAACTCTTTCATAAGCGCCGTGAATGTTTGTGAAGTACCATCAGCCGTAGACGGGAATTCCCAGTCAATATCTACACCATCCAGTTTATAGCTTCGAACAGCTGCCATGACCTGCCTTATGAAATAATTCCGCGTTATGGCTGTCGAAGCCATCTGTTGCCAGTTAGTCACAGTCCCGTTGAAGGAAAGGAAAACTTTCGCCCCATTAGCTTTTGCCTTTTCCGCAACAATTGTGAACCTACCAGGATTAGCGATGTTTATGTCACCAGTTCCGGTAACAGTGGCAAATGCATAGTTCACCACATTACACATCCTGAATTTGACATCAGTAACCAAAGCTGGATCCCGATAAGAGGGGAAATACCCCACTACATAAAAACCCATATCCGGAGGAGGTTTGATGGTGATAACCGGAGGTGGGGTAGGAGGATTCGGCACAGGAACTTCAGATTTACGACAGGAAGCTAGAAATAAAATGGACAAAAGAAAAATAAGAGAAAGTCGAGCAAAAAAGTTCATGTAAATACAGTAAGAAGTTTTTACGATCATACTTAAGATGATTTAATCCTTTATCATATAAATTCAAATCTAGAATCGGGTTTTCTTTGTATAGATCAGTCCGCATCACACGTGTATAGCTGATAAACACAATGTCTATTTCTATAAACCTGGGGTGAAGGATCTGATTGTTTACACTCTAAAATAATACACACTCAAAAATACCTATCACTTTGAAATGACTTAATTCGTCTTCAGAAATATGAATATCTATAAAATTGTCATCATGACTTAATGGCTTTAATATGATGGATCGATGACTCCATTGTTCATCTTCGACGTTTTTAGTACTGCTGTACTCCTTTACCGTATATGAGGAACCGAAATCAGGATCCTGTAAACCCGTATGTTCGACCAGCACGATCTGTCCATTTCTGGAACCTCCAGCATATTTTCTGAACAAACATATGGATCCATTAGGAATTACCCTGTTCATTGATTCCCCGATCACGGTACAGGCAAATAGATCGGATGAGGATTTATACCGGGACGGTATTTTGATCCAGTCACAATCTGAAACGGATTGCAATTCGCTGAAATGTCCCGCTGCAACTTTTAGATCAAAAACAGGTACTGAATTGACGTAAGGTTGCACCTCACTCTTAGGTACAAACGGAATATTCCTGATCTTGTTGAAATGAGGGATATGACGGGAAAAATATTCCCTCAGATTTTTATCACACACATAAACGTACGTGCCCTTTATACCTCTGAGCATTATGGTTTTGTAAATGTTCAGAATAAACCCGTGCAGATCTTTTATTTCAGAGATACCCGCCTGACCATTTCGATCAAAGTAATGCTCCTTCAAAATGGTGATTTCCTCTGTTTCGGTATTGTACGTGATCTCATTACCAAATATCACTCCAGCATAATTTAGATCATATGCCTGTGTGGTATGAATACAACCGACTTCATTGATCGCATTAGCGGAATTGATCCAATCATCGGCTACGCTGTTCCATTGTAATTGTACATCTCCTATCCTTATGTCAAATAACCGTTTATCCTTTTTTGATACCCAGGGCCAGGAATATCCAGCGATCAATCTGGACAAACCATTTTCTGATTCACGTTGTTTTATTTCTGAAACCAGATCCGCTACAGAATCAAATAACAAGAACTCGTATTCCTTCGAATTGTAAATCTTTGAAGGAGTGGCTAAGGAACAATTCAATAGATCATCGATGTATTTAACGTAATTGTTCCCGCCTTTCACCCTAAATTGAGACCTCAATGTTTCAACCTTGGTTTTTTTATGATCTTTCAACGCATCAAAATCTGCTTTCATCACATCCGATGGCTTGATGGATTGTTTCGCATCATAGAAAAATACCGATCGTGAAGATTGAATGAGGATCCAATCCAATTCACTACAGGTATGCTTATTCAGACCCAGCTTATGACAGACATTATCAAAAGCACCAAAATATGCTCCCAGATTCACCCGACGCCTTAAACGATGCGATTCATCAACAAAAACAATATCATATTTCTGTTTGATGATTTCAGCGGGTCCTATCACCATGGATGGGCTTAGTCCTTTGATATTTTTAAATACTTTTTTTAAGGTATTCCTGAATGAAGACATAGGTATGACCAATGCCATCCTGGGATTCGGATATTTTTTTTTCAGTGCGTTGATCTGATTGATGAAAGTTGATTCATCCTCTCCAAACTCCTTGAAATTGAAATCCTTACTGTCAGTGGCCAAAAGTTTGAATAAGAATATCGCCAGGATCGTTTTTCCTGTTCCGGCACCCCCTTCAATGACGAAATTTTGATGATCGCTTGTTAGCAGACTACTGATGATCATCAATAAACCTGCTTGTTGTTCAGTTGTCAGTGTTTTATAAGGGGAATACTTGAAGAGATCAGAATTATCAATAAATTCAATCGAGTGATCAGTAACGCCATCTGCTCTGAGTCTATCCCAGATCGACTTGAAAATATCCCAGTATATTTCTCTTTTTTGGTAATAGTTGTGATTGGCCAGTCCGATATTCCCATTCATCAACTTATATTTCCCATCACCTGAAATATATTTTATGAGATTTGATTCTATATCAAGTGTAGCGGATTTATTGAACTTTTCACTTGTGATCAGATGTACGGCGGAGAGCTTATTCTTTTCATTACTTTTCAAATGACTGCTCATCCGGGCATAGGTATCGGTCGTTTCTCCTACATAGGCCTCTTTGATGCTTCCATCACTCAAGATGTACACAATTGGCCACAGGTCCCGCGCATAATGCAAATTCTGAAAATCTGTAAATAACCCCGAAGTAAAATCATAACGCCTGATTTCAAAGAGATCATGCTGGATCATAACTCGGTATATTTTTTGGATGATCCTTTGGACTTATCAACAGGATACTTTTCAGCATTCGCTTTGATCTTATCCAAAACGATTGCTTTGATATCAAATCCATATTTTTCAGCCAGCAAGAAAGAAAATGACAAAATATCCGCTAGCTCCTCTTTTATCCTGTTTTGATCCGCTTGATCAGGACTCTTCCATAAAAATAACTCCATAAGTTCGGAAGCCTCGATACTAATGGCCAAAGCCAGATCTTTAGGATTGTGAAATTGTGCCCAATCCCTTTCGTTCCTGAATGTCAAAAGCGCTTGTGTGATTTCATCAATTTCTGTCATACCAATTGGGTTCATGAATAGTCAACACAGATATAAAATACAATTAAGGTGCTGATTTAGCAGTGGCGAGGTTTTCTAAAATTACTTCAACCATAGAAGAGATGTACACCATGCCAGGTGAGACTACAGGGCAATCGGTTTTCAGGAGATTTTCATAACCATTCAACGCTGTTTAAATTACAGTCAAATAGCTACAATGTACTCATACCTTTTGCGCCCTTATCTTCGAATGATCAGATTCATTTTAACCGGGAGAGCTCACTTGCAGCCATGATAAAAGCGCCTGTCCCGAAATTCTGCCAGCTATTGGCATCAGCAGGTTTGGGGTCGTATCCTATGTTCTGCACCCAACCTACCTTTCCATTATCTTGCTGGCATTTTAATAGTGCTTTCCATGCCTTTTGCACAGTGCTGCCATATGCTGATTTTTTCAAAAGTCCTTTATTGATGCCCCAGGCTAATGCATAAGTGAAAAATCCGGTCCCACTGACCTCCCCATGGGTGAAGGATTCCGGATGCAGCAGACTGGTACGCCATAGTCCATCCTCGTGTTGCAGTCCCTTTATCCTATCAGCCATCTTGATGAAAAGATCCACATAAAAGGGACGAGTAGGATGATCTTCCGGTAGCTCGTCCAGGGTCAGTGCCAATCCAGCCAATACCCATCCGTTACCCCTTGACCAGAATACCTTCCTTCCGTTCTTTTCCTTGATATCCGCATTGCCGCCTGTCCATAAAAATCGGGCATCCCTTGCGAATAGCTTTTCCTCCTTGTCATACAAGAGCTCATAGCACTGCTTGTAATATCTGTCCATTTCCAAAATATATGAATCATCCGCTTTCATACGGGCGTACTTTGCCAGTACCGGAGGAGCCATGAAAAGTGCATCACACCACCACCATAGAATCTTCTTTTCGCTGGTCTCCGTGCCGGCCCTCCACTCATGCGGTTTATAAAGATGATCCTTCAGCATGTATTCGGTCGGTCCGAGATCCGCCGCAATGTCACCCTGCTGCTTTAGATACATATAGCTGTATGTGATGATGATATCATCCGCATGGTAGAATCTTTGCCAGGGCTTCCAGGCATTACGCCTGGCCATTCTTTTTAGTGTCTCCATATAAGCAGTATCGCCCGTCGCTTCATGGGCCTTGACGAGACTCAGATAATACGCACCATTCGTCCAGTCCGTCGGTGACTTGGCCTGGATGGGATTGGCTTCCTGCCAAAGCATCGCTTTCAGCATGGCCTTTTCATACGGTTGATCCGCTGCCATTTGCTGGACCTTGCAGGACTGAAAAATTGTCAGTGAAATAAAAATGCAAAGGAAAAAAGATGTATTCTTCATCATGCATAAGTCATTGATGGTTAAAACTTATTTATCACTTTCACGGATGGATCGTCGGATGATAACGCATGCACCGATCAGCATATTGAAAATACCACTTTGTGCGATAGCCCCCATCTTTTTACCTGAACTTTCGTGGACTTTCCACGAAATACTGCTGTTCATGATCAATAAAAAATCGAATAAAAAGAATTCACCATTTTTTTAGGCAGATTAAGGATCGATTCAATGATCATAGGTCGTTCAACGTATATACATTGACAAATCAAAGCATCAGACCACGTCAAATTCATGACAATGATGCATAATTTTGAGAAATGATCTCCGTTCTCGATAACCCTTTTTGGAATGCACTCACGGGATTGGATGCTGATAAAAACCTGGGGGCAGATGGTCTGGCCTACTTCGATGCGGACATGGCACCTTTCATTGCCTTGCCCTCCTGGGATGCAGCCGTACAAAAGAAATCAATTGACCACATTGACAAGGACAGATCATGGTTCGTACTGATCATGGATGATGTCCGATTCATTGATGGATTTGAGATCGTATTTTCCATTCCTCTATATCAGATGATCTGCCACAGACTTCCGGCTCAAAAGTCGAACAATGATCATCTGCAGATCGTCCCTTTGACATCAGATCATGTGGATGAAATGATGGCTCTTACGGCACTCACTAGACCCGGACCTTTCCTGAAACGAACCATTGAATTTGGCAACTACCATGGGATTTTCAAAAATGAAAAACTGATCGCCATGGGTGGTGAACGCATACATGTCGGAGATTGCACAGAGATCAGTGCCATTTGCACACACCCCGATCATCAAGGCATGGGATATGCTGCAAAAATCACGCACCATCTTGCAACCTCCGTGATGCAAAAAGGGCAGATACCATTTTTGCATGTACGCTTTGATAATACCAAAGCCATTGATGTATATAGAAAAATGGGATTTGAGATCCGCACTAAAATGAATTTCTACATCATCAAACGAATTTGACCCTTATACTTTAGCGAAGGCGTATAAATTTATTTAATACTTAAAGCGTTGGATTGATGTATAAACCCATTAAATCAATTTCCTGGCTTTCAACTCCCAAAAACATCTTGCAGTTGCCTTGATATCCACAGATGCATCATGGGCCTCCGAAAAATCATGCCCGAACAATATCCGGTGCAGTTCAGATAATTTAGGCCATTTGTACCCGTATGCCCCTTTAATGGCACAGAAATTTGTCGTGCTCTGCATCGTACATACCTTATCCTTGGAAGCCACATTATCTTTCATCCGGTTCCTTAAAAATTCGGCTCCCATTATCTTTTCATCAAAACTCATGTTGTGGGCAACTATACATTCGGCA
>JBIKIB010000231.1:0-6059 GCA_044361845.1 Chitinophagaceae bacterium
TTGAAGTATTATAGACATGCCTTCCATAGACTCAGATTTCCATTTGGGGATCATGACCGGGTGGACTTCAAAATTATTGGAAAGCCCCGACCGTGTTTGGTCGTTCTTGATCGCTTCCCATGCTACTTTCGCTTTGAAAGCTGAATCGAATTTGCGTCTTGTTACTTTATTATCATTCGGGACTGCGTTAAAAAATCTTAACTACCCTCGTGGACTAAAAATCGGGGATTATTATAATCCGGATCAACGCTATCTATCTGAGCATTTTTCATCAGTTGAGCAATATGGCTCATGATAGGGACATTGATCGCAGCACATGACGATCGTTCAACAAAAAAATATGCCGCCGCGGTCAGTTGCATTTCAAAAGTCCTTCCTTGGCTGAAGCATCATCCGGCTTATTCATCAGGGCCACTGTGAATAAATGCCTTGCTTCACCGATGCGACCCAACGAAAGATAGGTCCACCCCAGCATATGGTTCGCATCATAATCGAATGGATACATATTCACGACCAGTTCGAAGTACTTCGCAGCGACATCATATTTTTTCACCTTGTAATAATTCACACCAACCCAGTAATTGGCTGCACTATTGTATGGGTCGATCGTCAGGATCTCCTCGTATTTCGCATAGGCCTTATCATATGCTTTGTTAGCATTGGCCGATCCGATATAACCCAATCGCGCCTCTACGCTGTATTTCCTTAGGGCAATGGCTTTCTGGTAATACTCCATGGATTGGAGATATTTCTTCTGGCTATAGTGGAGCCAGCCCATGCGCAGATTCATTTCGTAACTATCTGCTTTGTAAATCTTTTGTATATCTGCGATGGCAGTGGCATAGTCGCCCCTATACTCATTCGAATAACTTTGCTTCAGGGCTTTTTGTGTTTGTTCGAAAGTCTGTGCCTGGCTGGTGAGTACAAAACAAAAACCAAGTATGAGCAGCCTGACCATCGGTTTTAAAAACTCCATTGAATACCTCCTGTTAGTGAATGTTGATTAAAATAGTTTCCTGTTCGTGCATAGAGTTGCTTCCGGTCGTATGTATAATGACATTGCAATGTCAAACCCATGGTCAAGATATAATACAAACTGCCTCCTACCCTGAATTTCTTCAGGTCGATATCATTATACACATAGAGCCCGTCATTGGCCAGCAATGTGGTATACTGCCCCAGGGTGGTTCGTCCCTCTATCCATATTTTTTTGTCAATGCGCAAGCCTATGGTCTGTGTCAGCGCCGGTTCTTTACTGATGGCTCCATCCGTGATCAGGTATAGCTTGTTATTTCCTTTTGGATAAAGGGTGAATGTAGCATTCAACTGTGTGTATGTCGCATCCCTTATACGGCCGGTCTGCAACAATCCTTGCATGTGAAGATACGGTGTGAGGTACTTCAGCCCACCGAACCCGATTACATTCGTATATGTGAAATTATTGAATGGGGTATGTAAGTAATGAAATCCTGCGATCAATTGTATTTTCTCCGAAGCGGTATATCGCAGTTTCGTGACAAATTCCTTTTGGTTGATCCTGATGTTCAGGTTGTTGGTGACGTCTGTGAACAAAGGCTCCTGGATGGTCTGATCAAATAATGCAACGGCATTTTCCCAGTGCAGTCGAGCGCCCAGTTCTGTATCGAATCCAAATTTCACATATTGGGCATCACCGCGTGTGTCGATATCCGGGGACTTGTAACTATATTCCAGATTGATGCCAGATATGACTGGATCATTGATATTTTCAGATGTCCGAAGTGCCGGAGACATTTTTCCTGCATAGAAGCGAGCGAGTCCCCTTTCGTTCAAATAAATGCTGTTCCAATAACAATAGATCAGGGCCGTAAAATTGTCAGGATCCTGTTCGAGTACTATCTGATAATGCTTTAAGCTCTCGCTGTGATTCCCAAGAGCGAATGCCGCATACCCAGTGCGCATGTGCAGCAATGGGTATGTTACTTTGGCCGCAAAAGCAGCCTTCCCATACACCAGCAGCTCGCTCCATTTCTTCTCATTGTACAAACGGTAAGATTCGACATCGGCTTCTGCGATGGTCAATGAACCTTGTGCAGATGCACTTGTGCAGATAAATCCCAAGAGTATCGATAAGACTATTCCATGGATCTGCATGTGACCAGTGTTTTACGATTCTGCGATTCAATTTGGATGGAGACGATTTTCTTATGCTCGATCTGGACGACCGCACCTTGAAATATTCTTTTCAAACGAGGGTATTGTAGTTTTGTCTCAGATGTTACTTGTATGATGGGTTCAAAGACCCCTCCCCCGATGACCCTGCTATCCGATTTATGCATCATTCTCCGGAAAATATAAAAGGGGGCGATCAAATCCTGCAGCCATTTTCCAAGGTCGGCGTGTGTCCAATGAAGGGGAAATTCATCCTCGACAGCACAACAAGTATCGGTACTGAAGCTGACCTTGTAACAGCTGAGGTAGAAAAGATATAAGAGTCCAGTTCGGTCACCATAAAAAGCGGTGAAATAGAAAAATGCATGGTTTCTGTTGAAGTATGCCGTAGCACGGGTTTCATGGCAGTAAATATAAGTGAGGTTGTAGGCATCGGTGAATACCTCCCAATGCTCATCGCCAAAGTCAGGTGCGGAGGCATGCATTCGGAAACCCGGAGAAAAGTCGAAAGCGTTCACGATGCATTCATTCACCAAGACCTGGCTAAGTCGTTGAGTCTCTTCAGGCACGGCGAATTCAAGCAATTTCATCAAGCCATTTTGCCGGGTCATGAATGATTGAAACGGATAAGCATAGGTCTTGCTACCGACATAGGGCGTTAACTGAACCTGAAAATGGAGATGTGGTTCCGGAGATCGTCCTGAGTTTCCACAGGCGGCGAGTACTTCACCCGTTCTGACCCGATCCCCAACCCTCACTTTGAAAGAGTCTTTTCTAAGATGGCACATCTTGGTGAACAATCCCTGGCCGTGAGAGATCACGATGGTATTTCCCCAGTTATCCTTCCGGTTGATCTTCCCGATCTCATTATCCTCTATGTGATCGATGATCTCTTGTACGTAACCGGCCGCGGGCGACAACACGGGTTTCCCATAGCAATAAAAATTCTCGGGTTTCGCGGCATAAGATGAGTAGGTCTTCATCTGAGAATCAACGATGACAAAATCAAGTGCCTTGCTCCAGTCACCCTTGTGTGTGATGTCACTGTCATACCCCTGGGAAACGATCCATTCACCGATGAAAGGCAACTGCAGGGGCATGTATCTTTCCGAAAAAAGCCTTTTGCGGGCGTTGATATGATCATATAGGTTTTTCTCCGGCGAATAGAATTGTTGAGGTGTTATGACCAGGCCTCTTGATGGACGGAGCATTTGGATGAAGTACACCAGGAGTATTGTCGTGATCGAGAAAGGAAGTGAATATGATGTCAGATTCAGCAATCCCGTTATTTTACCCAATGCGGTCATCAGTATTAAAATGCAGGGTACCGAAAGAACGGCCCATATATATGAGCGAAAGGATGGAATGAGAAAAAAACTGCCGATGGCCATGCTTCCCGCCATGAAATTTACATTCAGCAGGTGTTGGCTGGCCTCGGTATCGTTTGCATGCACCAACCCATTAAAAAGTTGCCCGGTGATGAATCCGAAAATTGCGAGACTTGTGGCAATGCGGCTATGCCATAAAAGGATCAAAAAAACAACAAGGCCCGACAGTACATTCTCTTGAAAGAGCATACAACTGAGCGACCTGAAAAAAGTGAGCGCCAGGGCCGGAAGTGGGATCTTTTCGAAGAACTGGACAAAATCAACGAGGCTTCCTCCTCCGAATGCATAGATCTCACTGAGCCAGTGAATGTTGCGGGTGGATAGGTTTATGGCCGTGAAATCACGGGATACCAATGCGAGAATCCAAAAACAGATCACGAAGGGAATGGTCAGAAAGGGAAGCCCTTGGGGCAGTAACATATTTCCCAGGACAGCTGACAGGATCACGGACAGTATGGTCAGGAGCAGCAAGAGTGTCCAAAAAGCAAGGCTCGAGGTATATTGAGCACCCATTCCCATTCCGATCAGCACGGCATTGAAACTATAAAGCCCCTTGTGGATGGCCGATCGCTGCAATCCGGTGATATTGATGACCACAATGGCCGTGATAGCGGATGCCAGTGCCGAGAAACCTGCGAATGGTTTAAAAAAACTGACGAGCAACAACAAGCCACCCAGGAATCTATTTCCTGAAAAAAGCAGTATGGAGTAACTGTCAAGCACCTCCGCTGCCACCGAAAGAATCTTGTTCCGGAGTGGTGTGATGAAGTGCATATCTTATTGTAAGTGCTTGGGGATTTGCTCCAGTTGCTCCAGATATTCAAGATCCTCCCTTTGCCGGATCACATGGGTATCGCCCTTGGTATCGATGAGTATGATGGCCGGACGCATTGCAATGAACTGCATCCACTGGGTCATATTATATGCCCCGACATTGTGTACCACCACATGATCACCTTTGTTCAAAAGCGGTAAACTCACATGTTCACGAACGACATCGATATTCATGCAAAGCGGTCCATAAAGAACAGTATCTTCCTGAAAGTTGGATACCTCCTGTGCCGGACTGATCTTATGATCGTACCAGAATGAAGTGAACAGGATATTGACCCCAAAATCCATTATCGTCGCTTTACGGCCATCACTCAACTTTTTATTCGCCAACACAGTTCCCAGCAGATATCCGGCATCATCGACCAGCAGTCGTCCACTTTCCAGAATAAGCAGTGGGAGATCAGCTGGCGGAAATCCGGCTTCCAGGATAGTGGAAGTGATGGCTTCAGCAAATTCATCGACCGAGGGTAACTGGATGGCACCATAGGTACCCTTCAATGTATTCATGCCCGGAAATCCTCCTCCCAGATCGAGATACTTTACACCGATATTGAGTTCGGCTTTGCATGCCAGGGCAAGGGTGCTCAGCTTTTGTGCAGCGACTTTATATGCGTCCGTGCTCAGCATGAATGTACCAATATGTGTATGCAGGCCCGTCAGCGAAAGCAAATCGGAAGCTGCGATCTTCCGGATGGCTGTCCAGGCCTGACCATTTTCGTAATTGAAACCAAACCGATCCCAGAGCGGATATACTCCGGTGTCCATATTGACACGGATGGCCACTTGCGCCTTTTTCCCGAGGCTTTCACATACCGAGATCAACAGGTAGAGTTCTTCAAAATGATCGATATGGATCAGCGATTCCTGCGTCACGGCCAGGCGAAGCTCCTCTTCACACTTATCAGGGCCGTTGAAAAAGATCTGGCTGCCGGGGACGCCGTTCTGTAGCGCCTTCCTGTATTCGAACCCACTGACCACTTCCGCCCAGGACCCTTCCTGATGAAAAATTCGACAGATGGCATTGTTATAGTGTGTCTTGTAACTCCACGCGAATTGAACCTTCGGGTACCTGGTACTGAATGCCCTGAATGCCGCCTGATAATTCATCCTGAGCCGCTGTTCACTCATGATGAACACCGGGCTGCCGTACTTTCGGATCAGTTCACTCACTGCCACACCATCGATATGCGTGACGGGCGTGAACGTTGGCTGCACACCGGTCTTGTCGAGGACACCTATACTCATCTTCTTGATGAAGGGCCTTTCGTATTTTGTTTTCACCACGTATATTTATTTTCAGAGAATGAAATCAGAGTTCTCCCAGCGCAGTGAACTGCTGAAAGCGAGATACATCGACGATCATATCCCAGGCATATCGAATGAATAATTTTCCCGCATCGTATTCGGTGAATGCCTTGACATTTTCGCCCATGGCCATTTTAACCAGCGAAGCTGGTTGATTCTGACCCGCTCCCGCTGTCAGGTATATCCAGGCCGGAAAGCGGGGGTTGATCTCCATGATGTACAGATCCCCTGATGAGTGGCGCATGATCTCTAACTCAAATCCGCCGCGCCATAGCGTGGCCTTGATGAATTGCTGTGCCAGTTGAATCAAAACATCATCATCCAGGGTGATACCGGCCCAGGCTTTGCCTTTGTCAGTAATATACAATTTTTTCATGGGGA
>JBIKIB010000232.1:0-6055 GCA_044361845.1 Chitinophagaceae bacterium
GAACGATTCGTGCATGCAGGGAAAGGAGTTCCCCGTCCACTATGATCCGATCCGCCAACCACTCCCCATCAGGAACGCCTTCTGATGCGGAAAAACCTCCGTGCCGGGAGACATCCTCCTCGATCATCCCGGATACAGGTATGCCCCCGGGATTTGCCAGACCGGGCCGGTCGCGTTCAGACTGGTAACGCCGGATAAGCGATGCATATGATGCGTTGCGCTCCTGCAGCAGTATCCGCTGCCGCCGGTACATGAAGGCGGCGATACCCGACACCAACAGGAGCACCAATAGCAGTCCGATCAGACGTTGTCTGTTCAACAACCCGCGACGCAGGTCCATGAGTTGCCGGTCCTTTCTCTCCACCTGGTAACCAAGCTCGAGCTCGGCGACCAGCCGCTTCTTTTCCAGGCCGCTGAGACTGTCCTCACGTTTCTTGATCTCGTTGGAGATGGCGAAGATCGAGTCGGGTTCCCGACGCTTCACGGCCGCGTCGAACTCCTGTCTGCGCAGCACAAGGGCCAGCTGGGGCTGTCCCATGGAATCAGCCATCCGTCGACCTTCGGCCAGGTAGGCGACAGAAGCCGCAATCTCGTTCCGTTTCAGGGCGATGGCCGCATAGCCGCTGAACACCCGGGGGATGCCATCCTTGAAACCATGCCGTCTGCAAAGCACCATCACGGAATCGTACATACGCTTTGCGCTGTCGAGCTGGTTGCGGTCGAAATACAGGTTGGCACGGTTGAACAGGATCATCACCTGCTGCAATGTATAACGGGGGCCTTTGGCGTAAAGGCTGGCACTGTCGTAATAGATGGGCACGCTGTCGAGCCTCTTCCCGCGGTGGAGCAGACCGATATTCATCAGGACGGTGGCAAACCGTCCGGAATCGCGGGCCGGAATAAGCACCTGCAGGGCCTGCCGGTAGTAGTCCATCGCACCCGCCTTGTCGCCCATGGCGGAGACCATGGTACCGAGGACGTTGTAGGCCTCGCCCTGCTTTTCAGGCTTCCCCAGACCCTCGTAAAGCTTCAATGCCTCGAGAACACGGGTACTCGCCTCTGTATACGAGGCCAGCTTCAGTCCCTGTCGGGCACAGACCAACAGGGCGTTGGCATGCTCTTCTACGCGCCCGGCACGACGGTAGATGCCTTCGGCGCGCACGGCATAATCCAACGCTGTCCGGTACCTGCCCTCCCGCTCCTTCCATTCGGCCATGTCGATCAGTATGCCGGCGAAAGCCAGCGAGTCACCTGAACCTAGCAACAGGTCTCGTGCCTTGAGGAGCATGGCGAACCCCGAATCAGGCAATGGAGATTTGCGATAGAGCTCTGCCTCCAATTTGTACAATCGCACCCACTGGCTGTCCGGTATGCTTGCTCCTTGATAGATGGAATCCAGCGGAATCAGGGTTTTCAGGGCGGAGTCAGGCGAACGTTCCGAAATAGTTTTCGCTGAATCAAGGGTGGCATTGAACCGGGCAAGGCTGCCGCTTCCACCCGAAAGTCCCGAACCCTGCCGGCATGAGGCGGCAAGGGCCACGATACAAACGACGATGCCGAGCGCAACGGAATATGCAAAAGGATGTATGCGAGAGACCCTTAAATACATGGAATCGAAGATATGCCACGGAGTGTATATTTCAATCCATGACCGTGTACCTGACGATTTAGGACAAATACAACACCCTGGTGCATAGCATTCCGAGTAACGGAACGGAAAAGCAAACGCACACTACACCCCGTCATCCGAATGCCTTCGGCGCATCCGCCCGACGACGTATGCGGCCCCCGCTGCCCACCCCGAGCGGAAAATCGGATGCATCGTTAGTGTTTTGGTTTGACAAAATCACCACCATCCAACGACGTCATCGTAAGAAAAAGCCGTGATTTTTGAACATCCCAAAGCAACACCCGGAAACCTGCATGGAAAAATTTCAGTTGTCACATCTTTGACATGACAAAGTTGTTACATATATGGATAGTCAATGTATTATGAAAAAAATACTTTATAGAGAAAGTGGTGATTCCCTTAAATTCGAAATAGTTGCTATACAAATACCGACTTCCATACAATAATTGCTTGCGCTGCATTTATTCAGCCCACGGAGGGAGCATCCGCGTCATGCTGCGCTGCATTGCCGCCCTGCTTTCCTCGCAAATTGAATTGCTTTCTGTAAAAACCCGGTTTGACCCCGGTGACCTGCTCGAACACGTGGTAGAAATGCTAGCGGGAATTGAAGCCACAAAGCTCTGCCAGCGAATCGAGCTTCAGGTAATTGAACCCGGAATCCTCCATCATCCTCGAGGCCTCAGCAATCCTTAAACGATTCAATAATGCATTGAATCCATCCTCACCCTCTCTGCGAAGCACGACGGTCAACCTTCGTGCAGAAATACCTGCACGCTCTGCCACATCTTCCATTGCCTGCCTGCCAGTTTTGAACGCAGACTGCTGATCTCGCGTTCCTTGCCCGACACCTGATAGCGTAATTCTAATTCGGCAATGATGGCTTTTTTTTCAATACCGGCAATCGAGTCCTCTCTTCTGCGAATGTCTTTTGACAGGGATACGACCGAGTCGATATCGCGACGCTTCTGTGCGACTTCCAGCTCCTGCTTCCGCAGCCATAACGCAAGCGTGGACTGGCCTGCTGAATCCGCCATGCTGCGGGCGCGAAACAGATAATCAGCTGAAGCTCGATGGTCGTTCTTCGCCCCGGCAAGTGCAGCATATCCACTGAGCACCCTCGGGACGCCATCCATGAAATGATTTCGCTCACAAAAAGCCATGACAGTATCATAGATGATCCGGGCACGGTCGTATTCCTTTAGGTCAAAATAGATATTTGCCTGATTAAAAAGACATATCACATACTGCAAGGGTTTTTTTGAGTCCCGCAATAGATTCAGGGACATCGCATAGTAATACAACGCACTGTCCGGATTCGACCGGCGATACAGCAATCCTATGTTAGAATAAGCAACCCCAACCCGAATGGAATCCCCGATCTCCCGAAAAATTTCTGCCGACTGGCGATAACTCCACATCGCTTTGTATGATTCACCCAAGTCAGCGTAATTGTTCCCGATCACGTTGTATGCCTCACCCGACTTCTCATGATCTCCGTTTTTTTGAAAATACTGCAACGCATCGAGAATCATTGACTGGGCCCCTTCGTAGTCTCCGGTATTTTGCAACTGACGGGCTGTGGCATTCAGTGCTTCCGCGATATCCTGATCCGTTCCATGCCTTCTGAACAGTTCAAGAGACCGCTTCGAAAAAGAGGCCGCCGTCAGATAGCGACCTTCCTGATCCTTCCATCGAGACATATCCAAAAGTATACGAGCCAGTTCGATCGAGTCTCCTTTGAGCAGTGATAACTCCATGCCCTGCAAAAGGATGGCAAAACCTGAATCGGGTAAGCCTCGCTTGCGCAGCATATCGGCTTTCGCTTTGGACAATGCCAGACGGACTAAGAGTGGTTGTTTTTTCCCGGACAGACTGTCTTCCAAACGCTCCAGCCTGCGGGACGCTTCAGCTGTATCAGTCATAGCGGACAAAGCCTGCAACGCGCTGATCGAGGGATTATCAGCCAGCCGGGCTTCCCCAGTCATCTCACTGCAGCCGGTGACCAGCAGGATTGAATTCAAGGTGAAGATCAGGCCCCCTAAAAACACGCCAAGTCCGCGAAAAGGAAAGATGGCCATACGAGTGAATATAGAAAGTTCAAGTTTGAAGATATACCACAAATGGAAATCCGGATGGATTATTCAATTTCGGGACAACAAAGCTTTCCGATTGTCATTCCGAACCAAGAGAAACTCATGTACGCCTTTATCTGCGCTCAACGCATACCGCACAACATCCCGCTCCAGTAACCCAGCCTGCCGTACCCTTGTATCCGCATAGCACCGTATCGGCAACGAACTGCCTTTCATCCGCTCAGAAACGATGGGGGCACTTACCTAATTTACGGGTAACCTTAGACGTTAGTTCTTTTCATTTGGCAGAGGATCACCGGTGGCGATATATTCAGTCCAAACATCAGAAATAGTCAAATTGACAAGCAGTAAATTATTCAGCGCCACACCGCGTCCGCTGAACCGGGGCATAAAGGTTGGCCTGATAGCCCCTGCTGCCTGTACCGGCATTCGTGCCCCTGATAAGATCACTTATAAAAAAACCGAAAGCCCATTGTCAACGTCATTTTCTCCATCACCTGCATACTTGTTCTCTTCAACCAGATGACCAACCCAGGCCGCTCCAGTCGCGAGCAGAAGCCACATTTTTATTCAAAAGATCCGGACATACCATGAAACAACACTAACCTAAACCAGACGGATCTGCCATTCGGCCGTTTACGATATAAGACCACAATTATGCGTTCCGGATGACGGTCGATTGATGATAATATGTATCTTCAGAATCAATCACTCCCGACATGCGACAGTCCATGCTGAAATGTATTTTCTCCATCATCGCGCCCACCTTCGCGGTCATCCTGCTGACGGCCTGCGGGTCTGACAAAAACCCTGAAAAAATGGATGTTCCCGGGGTGATGCCGGCAGGAACCTTTGGCCACGACCTCGACTTTCTGCGGCAATACCATAATGACCTCATACTCCTCGGTGATGACAGTTCCCGTTCGCAGCTGATCGTGCTGCCGGCCTATCAGGGCAGGGTGATGACCAGTACCGCAGATGGCCGTGCCGGAACGAGCTACGGATGGATCAACCACGAACTGATCCGCTCCGGGAAATTCACCCCGCATTTCAGTGCATTCGGAGGGGAAGAACGCTTCTGGATCGGACCTGAGGGTGGACAGTTCTCCGTTTATTTCCGGCCGGGCAGCGAATTCAATTTCGATGCATGGCAGGTACCGGGCGTCATTGACACCATCCCATTCGACCTGGTGCATGCGGACCGACGGGAGGCCGTCTTCACAAAAAAAATGCAGTTGTTGAATCATTCCGGTACAAACTTCGATCTGCAGGTCGACCGCCGCATCCGCATCATGGATGAGGACTCCATGCGCAGCATCGTGGGAGATCTCAGCGCAGACATCAAGTGGGTCGGTTTCTCATCCGAGAATACGATCACCAATACAGGGCCACGGGAATGGGACGAGAAGACCGGCATGCTCTCCATCTGGATCCTCAGCATGCTGCAGGCCGGAGATGACAATACCATAGCCATACCATACCGGCAGGGCGACAGCATCGCTTTGGGTAAGATCGTGACGGATGATTATTTCGGTAAAGTACCACAAGACAGGTTGCGCGTGTCGAACGGATTGATCCGTATGAAGGCCGATGGGAACCACCGCAGTAAGATCGGACTCTCCCCTAAGCGTGCGCTTCCCGTTGCCGGAAGCTATGACGCGCGCCGGGGCATACTGACCATCGCACAGTTCAGCATGCCGGAGACGGAAAAGGCATACGTGAATTCCCTCTGGGAAATGCAGGATGACCCCTTCAACGGGGATGCGGTGAATGCCTACAACGACGGACCCGTGGATGGTGCGCAGATGGGAAAGTTCTATGAGATCGAAAGCTCCTCCCCTGCCGCAGCCCTCGCCCCGGGCAAGAGCCTGTGGCATATACACCGGACCATGCATTTCAGTGGCCCGAAGGGATCGCTCGATAAGATCGCCCGAAAACTCCTAGGGGCCGGGCTTGACGATATCCGACTGTGATAGCCAACAGCATAGAAATAAATATGAATCCAGCCATGACAACACAGATCATGACCCCATTGGACTATTTCCTGAGATGGGAAAAGGAACAGCCATCCCGCATATTCCTCCGGCAACCGGCGAACGGGCAGTGGAGGACATGGACATGGTCTGAAGCCGGTGATGAATGCCGGAGGATGGCAACGGCACTGACAGAGAGCAACCTGCACCCGGGTTCGCATGTGGCGATCCTCTCCAAGAACTGCGCCCACTGGATCATGGCCGACATCGCCATCATGATGGCCGGATGCGTATCCATCCCTCTATACCCGACCCTCACCGCCGCCACGATCAACGGGATCCTGACACACAGCGATGCA
>JBIKIB010000233.1:0-6045 GCA_044361845.1 Chitinophagaceae bacterium
GCTTTCGGATTTAATATCGATAATGTCTTTAATATCATGGTAGTCACTCCCTGTCAATGGAAGCATGGATACGTCAATCCCGATCGTGTCTGAAATGAGGATTTTCTTACTACCGGTCATAGATACCCTAAAAGATGGAATGACCCAATGACCGGAATCGAAACTCGTCATTCGAAACCGATGTGATATCTGGAGTACGTCCTCCGTGCGAAGCGTATCAGGCGGAAAGCTTTCCAGCAACTCTAGGTGATGCCCATCACCAGGTAAAGCTGGGGCGAAAGGAACAGCATCACCAGCCCTGGAACGGATGACGATCGTGAGCGTGAACGGCTCACCGATGACGATGCGGGTCTTATCGACCATGGCACGAAAACCAGGATCCGATATACTTTGCGAATGGCTGGAAATTGTCACGATGGCCGAAATAAAGACCGTGAGGGATGAATACAAAGACCATTTTTTTAGAGCAGACATGAGTACTATTTATTTCCTGCCTTTGAAAAAACGTTGAAGGATCCGTACATGGTCATCATCGGTCCGCATATGCAGCAGGTCTGCGCCGGATTTCAGGAAAATGCTTTTGCATGCCTCTTCAGCGGTGAGGGATCGCTCCGCATACATTTGCCGAAAAATCGTGTCATCGGTATCGACGAGGCGCAATTCACCCGTCTCAGCATCCTCCAATTGCAGGAGGCCTACGTCAGGCAGTTGCATATCCATTCGGTCATATACTTTAATGCCGGTGACATCGTGCTTTCTCGCAGAGATACGGAGTGCATCCTCATAGTCACCAACGATGAAATCACTTAGTATGAATGCAATGCTTTTTTGCCGGGTTGTGTTATGAAAGAATCTCAGTGCATTTGAGAGATCAGTGCCCTTACTTTTAGGCTCGACCGTCAATAATTCCCGAACAATATAGAGTACATGGTCCCTGCCTTTTTTTGGAGGGATATGCCATTCCACCTGGTCGCTGAAGAATACCACACCGACCTTGTCGTTATTGTTGATCGCCGCGAATGCAAGCAACGCACAGATCTCCGTGATGAGATCCTTCTTTCGTCGAAGCAAGGTCCCAAACAGTCCACTTGCACTAATATCCACCAGCAGCATCACCGTCAACTCCCGTTCCTCCTCGAAGACTTTGCTGTATGGATGGCCGAAACGTGCGGAAACATTCCAATCGATGAAGCGTGTATCATCACCAGCCTGGTATTCACGGACCTCCTTGAACAGCATGCCACGACCCTTGAAGGCACTGTGATATTCCCCCGAAAAAATATGCGATGCAAGCCTTCTGCTCCGGATCTCCAGCTCCCGTACCTTTCGGATGATCTCTTCCGTGGTTGACAATATCATTTTCGTGTATTGGTTACCGTTATTGATTCATGGGACCTGGACGATCGCCATGATCTGTCCGATGACGTTGTCGACCGTGATGTTCTCCGCTTCGGCTTCATAGGTAAGTCCGATGCGGTGCCGCATCACATCCGGTACGATATTGCGCACGTCCTCGGGGATGACAAACCCTCGTTTCTGCATGAAAGCCCCCGCCTTGGCTGCCAATGCCAGGTTGATGCTGGCTCTGGGCGATGCACCATAGGATATCAGCGGTCGAAGCTGATTGAGTTTGTACCTCGACGGGTCACGTGTGGCGAACACGAGATCCACAATGTAATTCTCGATCCTTTCGTCCATATAAACCTCCCTGACAAGTGCCCTTGCACCGAGGATCTGTTGTATGTCCGCTACTTGACGAACGGCTGGCATCTGTGCGCCCTGGACGTTCTGTCGAATGATCTGTTTTTCCTCTTCCCTGGACGGATAATCGATGGTCACTTTGAGCATGAATCGATCGAGCTGTGCTTCCGGCAATGGATAAGTACCCTCCTGGTCAAGAGGGTTTTGTGTCGCCAACACAAGGAAAGGCTCTTCAAGAGGGTATGTGGTATCGCCAATGGTCACTTGTTTTTCCTGCATGGCTTCGAGCAGTGCACTCTGCACTTTTGCGGGAGCCCTGTTGATCTCATCCGCCAAAATGAAATTGGCGAACACGGGGCCTTTCCTCACCACGAACGCATGTGTCTGCGGATTATAGATCATCGTTCCGAGTAGATCGGCCGGCAATAGGTCTGGTGTGAACTGGATGCGGCTGAATTTTCCGAAAACGGCCTGCGCCATCGACTTGATGGCGAGCGTTTTGGCAAGTCCGGGCACCCCTTCCAGAAGCACATGGCCATTGCTGAGCAATCCGGTCAACAAACGCGACACCATATGCTTTTGCCCCATGATGACCTTCCCGATCTCGTGTTCCAGCTCATCTACAAATACCGCGGCGGATACGATCTTTTCATTCAGTTTCCTGATTTCTTCTGCTGTTTGCGACATGTTGTGTGCTATTGTTTGATGTGCTGACAGGTCTCACTGCAATGATTCTGCCAAATTCGGTGACAGACGTTAGCAATACGTGAAAAAGGACAATGGGAGAGCCAGTCCGTATGCCTATATTTCATCACTCACACAAGGTATTTCCCCACGATAGGCATACGCCTGCCAACGCCAAATGCCTTGCTGCTGACGCGGATGATCGGACAGAACTGGTTGCGTTTGTATTCATTCGCATTTACCAGCCGAAGGACACGGTGCACCAATGCCTCATCAATACCCATGGCGATGATCTCGCGCGGGCCCTGCCGCTTTTCTATGTACTGGAAAAGAACCTTGTCAAGCACATCATATTCAGGTAGGCTATCGCTGTCTTTCTGATCATGGCGGAGTTCAGCTGATGGTGGCTTGGTGATGATATTCGCCGGGATGATCTCTCCTTCGCGGTTGATGTATTCCGCAAGTGCATATACCTGCATCTTATACACATCACCCAACACACTCAAACCACCCGCCATATCCCCATAGAGGGTTCCATAACCGGTTGCCAGTTCACTTTTATTGGATGTGTTGAGGAGAATGTATCCGAACTTGTTGGCGATGGCCATGAGCAGGTTACCACGGCTTCTGCTCTGGATGTTTTCTTCGGCTATGCCAAAGGGTGAGTCTCCGAAGATCGGCGAAAGGGTTTCCAGGAAGCATTCATACACCCCTTTGATGGGAATGATATCATGTGGATTCGCGAGGTTCTTACTGAGCTGCAGGGCATCCTCCACGGAATGTCCGGTAGAAAATGGTGAAGGCATCAGGATGGCCCTTACATTCTCAGGACCGAGGGACTCACAGGCGAGTGCCAGCGTGACGGCACTATCGATCCCCCCGCTGCTACCGAGGATGGCCTGCCGGAATCCCATCTTCTTAAAATAATCACGTATACCCAGGATAAGGGCTGCATGCACCTGACCCATGTTATGCGAAGATGTCAGGTATGGGATGATCTTCTCCGGGTCCGCGATCCGGTTCACCCGCATATCCTTCTCCAAAAGGGAACCCTCTCCTGCCGCATCAGCACTGGAACCGTCATGCGCCGCCGCTGAGATCAAAGAATCCGTATCGACCATGCAGTGATCCTCCCTGAAATAATCCAGTTCCTTCACCAGGCTACCAACATCGTCATAGACAAGACTTCCCCCGTCAAAGACGATCTCGGTTTGCGACCCGACAGCATTACAATACAGCATCGGCAATCCATACTTGAAGACATTCTGCCGCACAACCTCTTTCCGATCCTCGTCGTGATCATAGTCAAATGGTGATGCGGAAATGTTGATCATCAGATCAGGCTCCTGCTTCATCAGTTCATCCATTGGACAGATACGATACAGTGGGTTGTCGCCCAGATTCCAGAGATCCTCACAGATGGTGAGCGCGATCCTATGCCCTTTAAAAGGAACCACATTCCATTCGAAGGCAGGTTCAAAATATCTGTATTCATCGAAGACATCATATGTGGGCAGGAGCGTTTTAGACACAACTGCCTTGACTTCCTGTTCATGCAACAGCCAAGCGGCATTGAAGAGATCTTTCCCCTGTGGACGGGGATTTCGGGCAGGGGCACCAATGATGACGCCAATATGAGCGGTATGCGCCCTGATCTCATCGACCGCAGCCTCGCATCGAAGGATGAAATCCTCGAATTCCAGAAAGTCTCGGGGAGGATAGCCACAGACACTCAATTCTGTAAAGACGGCAAGATCCGCCCCCTCCTCCTGCGCATGCTTCAAAGCCTCAATGATGCGCCGGGTGTTCGACTCAAAATTGCCTATGTGATAATTCTGTTGAGCGAGGTAGATTTTCATGTGTCGAAATTCGGTAATCCGCCGGATTATACAGCGTATGATCCACAATCTGTTCCATATGTGCACAGAGAAAAAACATCGCATTGTTAAATTCAATCCCCGCCACCTTCAGAATTGGGATCTTTTGGTGAAATTTACCCATTAAACCAACCTGCTCATGTTCCGTCCCTTATCAGCCCTAATATCCCTGAGCTTACTGCTGACGACCTGCAGTCCTAAAGGTGATGCTCCGGACGTATCAGACATCCACATCGGACTGGAGATCATTCGTTTCGAAAGAGCATTTTTCGAAATGGACACGACCGATGTACGAAGATCTTTTAATACCCTCTCCCAAAAACATCCCGGATTTACATCACTCTTTGCTGAACAGATCCTGGGCATCCCGCCAAATGACTCCGGCGATCTGACGGCATCGGTGCTAAGAACATTCCTGAGAGACTACCGCCCCATCCTTAAAATATCGGATGCCGTCTTCAGTGATTTCAAAAAACCGGAAGAAGAGATCCGACAGGGACTTCGATACCTGCGACATTATTTCCCGGAATACGAACAGCCAAAACGCCTCTACACATTCATAGGGCCCCTGGATGCCTATGCAGAAGGTATGACCGGTGGATACGGAGACATCATCACCGCAGATGGACTTGCAGTAGGGCTGCAGTTGCATCTGGGCAGTGAATCGCCATTATATACGAGCAGAGAAGGTCAACTCATGTATCCTATGTATATCTCCAGGCGATTCACGCCGGAATATATTTCAGTCAACTGCATGAAGAACATCATCGATGACCTATATCCCGGACTCGACAACTACAGGACCTTTCTCGACCATATGGTCGACAGGGGAAAGAGAATGTACCTGCTCGATAAACTCTTGCCATTCACTGCGGATACCCTGAAGTTGGGATACTCCTCTTCCCAATTAAAAGGAGCTGAAGACAACGAAGGACTGATCTGGCAGCACCTCATAGAAAACAACCTGATCTACGAGACCGATCCATTGAAATTCAAAACATACATGAGTGATGGTCCCAAAACAATGGAACTGGGTGACGGCTCTCCAGGATTCATAAGCCTCTTCGTTGGACGACAGCTTGTCAGCACCTACATGAAACGCAATCCGAAGACCACACTCCCCGCCCTCTTGAGTATGGATGCCAGATCGATTCTCAGCGGCTCCAAATACAAACCCAGATAGTTTTTGTGGCTGTAAATACTCCAGAAAAAAAAGAGGACGCAATCGCTTACGTCCTCTTCTCATAGCAGATTCCAGGTCTCTTATGGATCAAGGTCTGCTTCCGATTTCTTTCATGACCCTGTAATGCGATGCTATCGCTGCACGTGTTGTCGGGAAATAATTGTAACGCAGGTCAAACTTATCACATGTATCCTTGACGATCTTGCTCAGGGCAGGATAATGGATATGGCTGATGCGCGGAAAAAGATGATGCTCGATCTGGTAATTGAGTCCCCCTACGAGCCAGGTCACCAGCTTATTATTGGCCGCAAAGTTGGCAGTGGTCTTGACCTGATGGATGGCCCATTCATTCTCTATTTTCTTTGGATCGACACCTGCTGATTCAAACTCCGCATGTTCGACGACATGTGCCAACTGAAATACCAGTGCCAGGGTAAGTCCGAGCGCGAATTGCGTCACTGCGAAACCCACAAGCCATGACTGCCAGCCAACGACAACGATCGGGATAACGATATATACCAGGATGAAGAAGATCTTACCGAACCAGAAAAGAATATGATCCCGGGTTGTCATATGCTTGATGGGTGTTGTATAGATCTT
>JBIKIB010000234.1:0-6040 GCA_044361845.1 Chitinophagaceae bacterium
TTTCGTCTATAAGATCCTGCATACGGTCAGCCTGGCGGAAGCCTTCAGGAAAGCGGCACCCGAATACAATTTCGTCCCGGTATTCTGCATCGGGAGTGAAGACAATGACCTTGATGAACTCAGCCAATTCCGGCTTCACGGAGTAAAACGAAAATGGGACACGAAACAAGAAGGCGCTGTCGGCAGAATGAAAGTGGATAAAAGTCTGCTGGACCTCATCCTTCAGGTTGAAGCAGGCCTTGGCAGCGAACCTTTCGGACATGAGATCGCGCAAATATTGCGGAGGGCATATACGTTGGATGTCTGCATCGCGGATGCGACGACCATGCTCATCCAGCAGCTTTTTGCAGACTACGGACTGCTGGTGTTGCAACCGGACCAGCCCGAGCTCAAGCGTTCGATGATCTCTGTCTTTCGCGATGAGTTGAATGCACAGAGATCCTTCCATGTGGTCAATGACACCCTCCGGCAGTTGGAGCCCATGTACAAGGTGCAGGTGAACCCAAGAGAGATCAACCTCTTCTACCTCGAGGAAGGCGGAAGACACCGCATCCTTCGGCAAGATGATCTTTTCATCATCGATTCCACTTCCCGGAGATTCACATCTGCCCAGATCCACGCCGAACTGGATGCATATCCTGAACGGTTCAGTCCGAATGTGGTGCTGCGTGGCCTGTATCAGGAGACGATCCTGCCGAATATCGCATTCATCGGTGGTGGGTCAGAGATCGCCTACTGGCTTGAACTTCAAGCCTTATTCGATCATTACCACGTACCCTACCCGATGCTGGTCCTTCGCAACAGCTTCCTGCTGGTGACACCTGTTGAGGCCGGATTGCTGGAGAAGTCGGGCTGGAATGCCGCAGATCTGTTCCGGTCGGATATGGAGCTCATGAACGATCTGGCACGGCAACAGGCAATGGGGCCGCTCGATCTGCGACAGGAGATCTCGGAAACGACCGATCTGTTCGCAAGGATAAACGGCATTGCCGGGGCGATAGACCCCACACTGGTCCGGCATGTCTCCGCCCTGGAGAAAAAATCGGTTGACCGTCTCCGTGAGTTGGAGAAAAAGATGTTGCGTGCGGAAAAGCGGAAACATGAAGACGCCAGCCGTCAGTTAAAGAAGATCCGGTCGGCATTGTTCCCCGGCATGTCGCTGCAGGAACGGTACGAAAATATCCTGCCCTATTATGCCCGTTACGGAAAGGGCATGATCGACTGCATCCATCAGCATAGCAAAGGACTGGAGATGGTGTTCGGTTTGATCACCATCCGTTGATCGGTGTGATGGTCATCGTATGACCTCAATACCCTTTATCGTCGGCTTTGACATCCATGGTCGTTTCTACGCCACCGAACCTCCTGTTTGCCTCTTCCAATATCGCGGCAGTGGCCGTGGCACCCACCCTGCTGATGCCCGTCTCCATTGCGGCAAGCATTTCGTCGAGTGTCCGGATCCCTCCGGCTGCCTTGACCTGTACATCTGGCGCACTGTGTTTTCGCATCAGCAGCAGATCGGGTATCGTGGCACCCCGGGTACTGAATTTCCCATCGGCTCCTTTCACATGACCATAACCGGTTGACGTCTTCACGAATGCCGTATGCAGTTCGCTGCAGATCACGCAGAGCCTTATTTTCTGCTCGTCATTGAGATAATCATTCTCGAAGATCACTTTCAGAATGGCTTCGTGTTTCAGGCATTCCTCATTGATCTGCCGGATCTCTTCACGCACATAGTCCCACTGCCCGCCACACACTTTACCGATGTTCACGACCATGTCTATCTCTGCCGCCCCGTCGCGGCAAGCTTTGCCGCATTCCGCCACTTTGATCCCGGTCGTGGAGTTCCCATGCGGGAAGCCGATCACTGCACAGACCTTCACGGAACTGCCTTCCACCATCGCTGCTGCAGCGTGCACCGCATATGGCTTCACGCAGACGGTGGCCGTCTGGTAATGAACGGCAACCCTGCAGGCCTCTGCCAGGTCGTCATCCGTAGCGGTGGGATGAAGCACCGAATGGTCGATCATTGCCGCAAGCGCAGCGGTTTTTTCTTTCATCATCGGGATCATGATTGTGGTCTGGCATTCAGGATGAAGTCCAGGTGTGGCGTATCGTTTATTGATGATCAGTTATCTATGCACTCATGTTGCATCTCATCCATGTGCCGGGTATACGGTGGATGTCATCCCGTTGGATGTTCCATCCTTCATTATTTCGGTTGATCGTACCCGTTAGGCCATCCGTCCTTATCCAGTTTTCCGGCTTTCAGCAGCACGTCCTTTTCCATGTCCGTCTTGAACTTTTCAAGGTTGCCAGCAATGGCGGGATCGGAGATCGAAAGGATCGAAGCGGCGAGGATGGCCGCATTCTTTGATGCATTGAGTGCCACCGTTGCAACGGGGATACCGTTGGGCATCTGCAGGATCGACAACACGGAATCCCATCCATCGATCGAGTTGGAGGATTTCACCGGAACTCCGATCACCGGGAGTGTGGTCAGGGATGCGACCATCCCTGGAAGATGTGCGGCACCGCCTGCACCGGCAATGATCACCGAGAGGCCCCGCTTTCGGGCGGTCCCGGCATAGTCGACCATCCGCATCGGGGTGCGGTG
This sequence comes from Chitinophagaceae bacterium, assembly GCA_044361845.1. Classification (GTDB taxonomy): domain Bacteria; phylum Bacteroidota; class Bacteroidia; order Chitinophagales; family Chitinophagaceae; genus Pollutibacter. The sequence continues at coordinate 2,621 of JBIKIB010000234.1, forward strand.
TGCTGATACTACGGTGACCTCATAGGGGATGCCGAATGCCGTCAATTGTTCCGCTGCCGCTTGCATCACGGGCATGTCGCTGTCGCTGCCCATGATGATGCCGACCCTTGGCTCGATCGGTCCCGTCAGATCCGCTGCTGTTTCCATCGACTCGTATTTAAGTTGAATTGTGCTTTATTTTGTCTTTGTACCCTTGACTTTCAATGTATGCTTGATCTTGTTGGCTTTGTGCAGGAGATCCCGCTTGTCGCTGCTGATGACGGTCACATGTCCCATCTTCCGACCCGGCCTCGTTTCACGTTTCCCATAAATATGCACGAATGCATTTTCAATCTTCAGCACCTCTTCCAGACCTTCATATACCGGTTCCCCTTCATATCCGTTCTCTCCGATGAGGTTCAGCAACATGGATGGCAGGATGTTGTCGGTATTGCCAAGCGGATAGCCCAGGATGATCCGCAACAACATATCAAACTGCGAACTGTAGTTGCCTTCGATGCTGTGGTGACCACTGTTATGCACCCGCGGTGCCGTCTCGTTGACATACACGCTACCTGTATGATCGGTCAGGAGTTCCACCGCGAAGATTCCGGGGGACTTGAGGTTCCGGGCCACCGACAGCGCTATGGCCTCGGCTTTCCACATCATTTTTTCGGGGATGTCGGCTGGACAGATCTGGTAATCAAGGAGGTTCAGCATCGGGTCGAACACCATTTCGGTTGGAGGAAATAACCCTTGTTCCTTATGATGACCGATGGCGACGATCATCGCCAGCTCCTTGTGCACGGGGATCATTTTCTCGAGGACCGATGGCTCGTCGAATCCTTTTTCCAGGTCACTTTCCGTCCGCATCATCAACACGCCGCGGCCATCGTATCCACCCATGGCCAGTTTTTGCACGGCCGGGAGAAATCCTGCTTCCGCCATCAGTTCATCCTTTCCCTGCAGTACCTTGAAGGCAGCGGTCGGGATATCATGCTCCTGGTAGAATTGCTTTTGAAGGATCTTATTTTGAATGATGCCCAAAGCCCGGGTGTTCGGATAGATCCGTTTGCCTTCCGCTTCCAGCTTTTCCAGCGCTTTGAGGTTTACATTCTCGATCTCGATGGTCAGCGATTCCACTTGCTGCCCGAAAGCAATGACCGCATCGAAATCGCGTATGTCGCCCTTCACGAAATGATCGCATAGCGATGCTGCCGGACAATCCTCGTCGTTCTCCATCACCCAGGTCTCGACAGGATAATTCGCCGCCTGCTGCAGCAGCATGCGACCAAGCTGTCCGCCGCCAAGGATTCCTAATCTGATCATATTTACCCTTTGAATCGTGAAGATAACAAAGAGGGGTAACATGGGGATTTGTTTGGTGATTTCATTGTGTATATTTGTGACCCATGGCGCCTGATTATCCTCAAAAGCCGTTCTCCGACGAACGCAACCAGTATTGCCTCCTCATGGAGGTGCTTGCCATGGGTAACTGACCCTGCTCGCTGACCCGTTCGCATACCCACACCTTTCCTTCTCATCTTTTCAAATTCCATCAATATGGATACTATCATGCCTAATATGCCTGTGCAAGCCTCTGAAACGGATTTCCTCCCACTCGAAGGGACCGACCACATCGAATTCTATGTGGGAAATGCCAAACAGGCCGCCCATTACTATCGCACCGTACTGGGTTTCCAGCCACTGGCTTACGCAGGACCGGAAACCGGACTGCGCGACAGGGTGAGCTATGTGCTGCGGCAGCAGAAGATGCAGTTCGTGTTCACCACCGCCCTGCGGAGTGAAGGGGATGTTGCCGAACATGTACACCGGCACGGCGATGGCATCAAGGTCATCGCACTTCGGGTACCCAATGCTGTTAGTGCCTGGGAAGAGACGACCCGCCGGGGTGGCAGGTCATACATGGAGCCGAAGCGCATGGTCGATGACCATGGTGAAGTGGTCGTAAGCGGCATCCACACCTATGGCGATGTCGTGCATCTGTTCGTGGAACGCAAGAACTATTCCGGGACTTTCATGCCGGGCTTCAGACCATGGTCGACCCCCTATTATAGCAACGAGGAGACCGGCCTCCTATATGTCGATCATTGCGTCGGTAACGTCGGATGGGGACAGATGGACCCATGGGTGGATTTCTACAGCGATGTGATGGGCTTCAGGAATATCCTGAGCTTCGACGATACGGATATTTCAACGGAATACTCCGCACTGATGAGCAAGGTCATGAGTAACGGTAACGGCTACGTGAAGTTTCCCATCAATGAACCCGCCGCTGGGAAGAAAAGATCCCAGGTGGAGGAATACCTCGACTTCTACAATGGCGAAGGTGTGCAGCATGTGGCCATGGCGACGAACGACATCGTCTCCACGGTGAAGGCGCTGCGGAGCCGCGGCATGGATTTCCTGCAGGTACCTGTCACGTATTACGATGAGCTGTTCGACAGGGTCGGGGAGATAGATGAGGATATCGAACCGCTCAGGGAGCTGGGCATCCTGGTCGATCGCGACGATGAAGGATACCTGCTCCAACTGTTCAGCAAACCGGTCGAGGACAGGCCAACGCTTTTTTTCGAGATCATCCAGCGCAAAGGAGCAAAGAGTTTCGGAAAGGGTAACTTCAAGGCACTTTTCGAAGCCATTGAACGCGAACAGGGTATGCGTGGAAACCTGTAATTATGATTTTATTTTGAGTATTTAGGTTTATTTTGCAACGAGCGCCGGTATAATGCACCTGGTTGCCGTTCATCCAATACGTCCATGCTTATGAACCTCGTCCGACTGACCCTTACTGCATCGATCCTTTTCATGTGCCATGCCGCCTCACTGGCGCAGAATTCCTTTCTGGACTACCAGAAATCCTTCAACCGTGTCTCTGAGGTCTTCCGCAGAAAGGAGGATACCCTGAAGGCTCAGTTCAAAGCGAAGGATCTGGAATGGCCGGCGCGGAATATCTACATTCGATCCTTTAAATATGACAGCGAATTGGAGGTTTGGATCCGCAACGAAGCCACCGAACCATTCAAGCTCTTCAAGGTCTACAAAGTGTGCGCACTTGCCGGAACCCTCGGCCCGAAGCGCATGGAAGGAGACTACCAGGTGCCGGAAGGATGCTATTTCATCAATGATTTCAAGCATAATAGTGTATACCATCTTTCCTTGGGGTTGAACTATCCCAACTCCTCCGATAAGATCCTTTCAGATTCCCTGCAGCCGGGAAGTGATATCTACATCCACGGGAGTTGTGTGACGACGGGCTGCATCCCCATCACCAACCCACAGATAGAAGAGCTTTATATCCTGTCCCTTCATGCACATAATGCCGGGCAGGATTTCATTCCCGTGCATATCTATCCCGTCAGGTATAACGTGCCTAAGAGCATGCAGTATCTCGAAAACCTGATGAAGGAGGATAAGGAC
>JBIKIB010000235.1:0-6024 GCA_044361845.1 Chitinophagaceae bacterium
CTTGTCACCCACAGGCGGAAGGAATGCCAAATGGATCAGGAACATCATCTACTGCGAACATCACATGTCGCATGCGGCATCAGCGTTCTATCCCTCTCCCTTTCGTGAAGCGGCCATCCTCAACATCGACGGCGTCGGTGAATGGTCGACCACGACCCTCTGCAAGGGGCGTACGAAAAATGGTGTGCCAGCTGTGGATTTCCTCAAAGAAATGAAGTTTCCCAATTCCCTTGGGATGCTCTATTCTGCCTTCACCTATTACCTCGGCTTCAAGGTGAATTCCGGGGAGTATAAAGTCATGGGCCTCGCACCATATGGCGAACCGGTTTATTTTGAGAAGATCATGGAGCATCTGATCGATCTCAAAGAAGACGGGTCGTTCCAGGTGAATCTGGACTATTTCACCTATCCGTACGATCATATCATGATACACCGGCGGTTCGAGGAACTCTTCGGATTCGACAGGCGGAAACCGGAGTCGAAGCTTGAGAAGCAACATTTCGATATGGCTGCTTCCATCCAGAAACTGACGGAAACGGTGGTCATCCAGATCTGTAAACACCTGCATGCCATCACACAGTCCGACAGCCTTTGCCTTTCTGGCGGTGTCGCACTGAACTGCGTTGCAAATGGTAAGATCATGGAGGCCACGCCCTTCAAGGATGTATGGGTACAGCCCGCAGCGGGTGATGCCGGCGGTGCATTAGGCGCGGCACTTTTCGTTTGGCATGATATGCTGAAACAACCGCGGCCAGTGATCAGGGATAAAAGCAAGGACCTGATGAAGGGCGCATATCTTGGGCCTGCATTCAGTGAGGAAGAGATTGTCGCATCCCTGAAACAATATGATCTGGTTCATGATGTTTATGACGATCCGGAAGCGCTTTACCGGGATGCTGCAGCGCTGATCTCAAATGAAAAAATCATCGGACTTTTTAACGGAAGGATGGAGTTCGGTCCCCGTGCACTGGGCGGACGGTCTATCATCGGTGACCCAAGATCTGCAAACATGCAGAAGACGATGAACCTGAAGATCAAGTTCAGGGAATCCTTCAGGCCTTTTGCACCTGCTGTCATGCGGGAACATGTCAACGAGTGGTTCGATCTGCATCACAAGGAAGGGTCACTGCTGAAAGATGAGCACGGATATGATTCGCCTTATATGCTCATGGTGGCACCCGTACAGGAGCATATCAGATATGAACTTGACGAGCAGGCGCAACAACTCCAGGGGCTTGATAAGCTCAATCACGTCCGTTCTGTCATCTCATCCTGTACCCATGTTGATTACTCGGCACGGATCCAGACCGTGACAAAAGAGACCAACCCCTGCTTCTATGGGATCCTCAGTGCTTTCAATGAACTGACGGGCTGCCCTGTGCTTATCAATACGTCCTTCAATGTTCGCGGTGAGCCTATCGTGTGCACACCGGAAGATGCTATAAAGTGTTTCCTGGGAACCGATATCGACTGTTTGGTTCTTGGAAACGTGCTTTTACAAAAGGAGAAGCAATCAAACCTGAAACGCATCGAATACCACGAAAGGTTCGAACTGGACTGACCGCAGGCCGGGAGGTGATACCATCGATTGTATGCTACACGGCAGTTCCCAGTTGTATCTTCCTGATTTTCGGAATGTACCTGTGAAGAGGAGCGATGATGTAGAAACGACTCAAGCAACAAGGATTTTTTTTTGAATTCGTGACCTTCATGATACCTAACATCATCCATTTCGTATTCGGGCTTTCCACTGATTTTGGCAAAAGACCTTTTTTACTCATCCATCATCTCGCCATCAAATCCGCGTACGAGGTCAATCGCCCCGATAAGATCTATTTTGTTTGCGCTCAGGAACCGCAGGGTGAATACTTTGAGAGGTCGAGGGCATATATCGAGGTGGTGCAGATCACTCCACCGGATTCGATATTCGGTCATCCACTGATGCACTATGCGCACAAGGCCGATATCGTCAGGATGGAACGCCTCATAGCCTATGGCGGGATCTATCTCGATCTGGATGTCATATGCCTGAAGCCACTGACACCATTTCTCGAGGGAGACAAGGCCGTGCTTGGTAAGCTGTATGAGTATTTTAGATATGAACCGAAAACCTTCCTAAGGAAGGTGTTGAAATTTTTTCGGTTGCATGATCCCGGTGAGATCAGGAATTATGTCGGCTTGTGCAATGCCGTGATCATTGCTCCCCCAAACGATCCCTTCATCCTGAGATGGTACGACACCTACCGATATTTCAGATCGAGGGGTCATGATCTGTATTGGGATGAGCAATCGGTGCAGGTCCCGGGAAAACTGGCAGAGATCTACCGGGGCGAAGTGGATGTACTCGAAGACAATCATTTCTTTTATCCGTCTTTTGATGAATGGGGCCTTCGTGCACTCTATCAGGAATCAAATACATATGATGATGCATATCTCTTCCACCTTTGGGAGAGCCTGGTTTACGAGAAATATTTACAACATCTGACTGAAGACAAGATCAGGACTGAAGACACCACATACAATATTGCAGCACGAAGATTCCTGTAGTGATCAGTTGCTTCTTGACATGTCGTATCCTGATTCCGGCTGCAATTGACTTAAAAGAAATCTGAAAAATATTGATACCTAAGATCATTCATTATAACTGGTTTGGCGGGAATCCCCAGACGCAGCTTGTGGAGAATTGTGTGCGATCATGGCGGGAATATCTGCCAGACTACGAGATCATCTGTTGGAATGAGGAAAATTTCAAGCTGGAGGATCATTGTCTGTTTGTAAGGGAAGCTTACCGGCAGGGCAAATTTGCTTTTGTGAGTGATTATGTGCAGGCCTGGGCCCTTCATGAGTATGGAGGTATTTATATCGACTCCGATGTCGAAGTCAGAAAGAATCTCGATCATTTCCTGGAGCACAGGGCATTCATCGGTTTCCAGGAGACGGAATTCCCATTCACCGCATTATGGGGTTGTGAGAAGGGGCATGAGTTTGCATTTTTGCTGCGGAATGAATATGAGCAACTGGAGAAATTCGCACCGGAGATAAACACCATCCTGGTGACTCGTCTGCTTACCGACCATTTCAAGGTGAATCCTGAAGAAGACATTTTCCAGGAACTGCCCCATGGCCTGATGCTTTACCCATCCCATTTTTTCTGTGTGGATATGAATTACTATGATCACTTTAAAGATCATTACGCCTGTCATCATTTTAATTCATCGTGGATAGACAATGAGAATAAACCGGCTCCGAATTTCTATAAGGAGTTCGTATTCAAGAAATACATGCTCAGGACGATCGCTAAGACAGGCAATATAGAGATCACCTTGAATAATGTGGTCAATAATGTTGACAATGACCTGTTGCTCACGCGGATTGGGACTAAAAAAATATTGATTCATTTGATCAAATCACTCTTCGGATTGAATCCAAAAGCAGGGGAAATATGATAAGTCTGATTTATGGTACAAGACCAGAATTGATAAAGCTTTTTCCTCTAGTGCGTGCCATCCGGGAGAAAGGGATACCCGGCATGGTGATCAATACCGGCCAGCATGGAGCGGTATTGGAAAATCTTGAGGCAGAGCTTCAGGTGAAGCCGGATATCCGCCTGGATGTACTCTCTCACCGTCTGCAGAATGCCGACTTGCTTGCCAGGCTCATATCCGACATCTCAAAAGTGATTTCAGACACCAAGCCTGATGTGCTTGTCACACAGGGGGATACGTTCACGGTACTTGCCTCCGGGATCGCTGCATTTCTGAACAAGGTTCCCCTTGCACATGTAGAAGCGGGTTTGAGGTCTTTTAACCTTGACAGGCCGTTTCCGGAAGAGTTCAACAGAAGGGTGACATCCATCGTATCACACCATCATTTTGTTCCGACGATATTGGCGAAGCAGAATCTGCTGAGAGAGCATGTTCCGGAAGAGAGGATCGCGTTGGTCGGGAATACGATAGTGGATGCTGTTCATGCGATCTGCAGGGAGCGGGGCATCAGTCCCAGAAGGGAAAAGCTGGTGTATATCACTACGCACAGAAGAGAAAATTGGGGCATGCCCATACGCACGATCGCAGGTGCGGTAAAGGAACTCTGTAAAAAATACCCCGACTACAAATTCATCTGGTCACTCCACCCCAATCCAGCCGTTCAGGAAGATATATTTTCTTCCATAGTTGAGGTGCCGGAAAATCTTGAACTGCTCCATTCCATCGGGTACATCCGCAATCTGGAGATCATCGCTCATGCCGCAGTCATTATGAGTGATTCAGGAGGAATACAGGAAGAAGCGGCCAGTCTCGACAAGCATATCATCATCCTGCGCGACGTGACTGAAAGACCCGAGGTTGTGGAAGCCGGTTTCGGATACCTGTGTGGAAGCGATAAAGCCCTGATCATTACCACATTTGAAAAATTATTGCTCCAAGAGAATGACGGCACCCGCGTCAATCCATTCGGTGATGGCAAGTCTTCTGAACGCATTTTAGACATCCTTTGCGGTAAATGATCATCTGAAACAAATGTCAGCTTTCCCGGTGCCATGCATATAAAAGGCGTTTACATCAGCTGCTATAAATATGACATTGACTTTGCAAAAATTTGCATAGCAAGCATACGATACTGGTATCCCGAGATACCCATCTATCTGATAAAAGATACCGGACAGGGGGAATTCAATACCAAACCCCTTGAACATGCGTGGCAAGTAAAGGTTCTTCCGACGACCCGGAAAAGATTTGGCTGGGGGTTCGGGAAATGGGAGCCACTGTTCATTGAAGGGGACGGTTCTTTTCTGGTACTGGATGCAGATACGGTTTTGGCGGGTCCTGTGATAGACATAGCGGAAAAAACCGATGCTGATTTCCTTGTGGATGAGGAGGAGCAGCCATATGATCGACTCAATGAGATCTACTATAAAGTGGAAAGGCTGGGTGAAGTGGATGAGCGATTCGTGTATCCCGGATATACTTTCAATGAAGGGCAGTGGTTCGGCACCCATGGACTTCTTAAAAGGTCGGATTTTGATGCCATACTGGACTGGTCAGAAGAACCTCAAAAACCAAAATTTCCGGAGATCATTCTTCAAGGTGCACAGGGGCATCTGAACTTCACCCTTCAGTTGAAGGAACAACTTGGGGAAATCGGCATTGCCCGAAAAAGAATCATGGTATGGCCTGAAAACGGCAATGCGGATTTCATAAGCCTTTCGAGTATTTCCCGGAAAAACGGAGAATATCCTTTCATCATTCACTGGGCTGGTTTCGGCTTCAGGAATTACACTGACCTTCCCCGCCATGATATCATACGCTTTTACCGCGATGTTTATTACTCCAGATTTGATACCATCACGCGATATCAGGATGAAGCCATGAGGCGTTATCGTGTCACCGAAAAATCATTCAAGAAGAAATTGCGTGGTCTCAAAGCGGCAATAAAATCACGGATCTGAACCCGATTTTGACCATGGTTCATTCAATTTCCCGTGCGGAGTTGCTACATGCACATGACCGCTGAAGACTCATCAACCATCTCATTAAACAAGCCTCCTCTCATGGGGCAGGGCTGCCGACAGTGATCTGTTCAAGATAGATATTTCTAAAAAAGATACATGGAATCCATCTCGGTGATCATTTGCACTTTCAATCCACGAAGGGAGGTATTCAGCAGATGTCTGCATGCCATCAAAGAGGCAACGATGCTTCAGGAGGTGAAGGAAGTGATCATTGTCGATAATAATTCTTCTCCTGCGCTTGCTGAAACAGATTATATCAGGGAATACCTTGCAGAAGGCTTCAAGGTCGTCGTGGAGGAAAAGCAGGGTTTGACACCGGCCAGGCTGAGGGGTATCAAGGAGTCTTCTGGTGAATTGCTTGTCTTCGTGGATGATGATAATTTTATCCAGCCTGATTTTCTATTGAAAGGTTTTGAGATCGCAAAGGCTTACCCCTTCATCGGTTCATTTAGCGGACAGGTCAGACTGATATTCGAAACCCCGCCACCGGAATGGACATACAGATATCATGGCAT
>JBIKIB010000236.1:0-6005 GCA_044361845.1 Chitinophagaceae bacterium
AGGGTTGGTTTCGGGGATATTGCCGGCAGGTTTCCGTATTTGCTTGACCCGGCCAATGGTGTGATAAAGGCAATGGTCGAATGCTAAATAGATTTCATGAGGGTACCATCTTACATATGTTTGCTGACTGTGTTCCTGTTATTGAAGGCGGATATTGTCCGCCCGCAGGTTCGACGTGTCATTGAATTCAACGATGGCTGGTCGTTCCTGTTGTCATCGGATACAACTACTACCGGTAAGGGACAATCGAAAAAATCATGGAGAAGCCTTTCACTTCCGCATGACTGGAGCATCGAGTCGGATTTTTCATCCAGCTATCCTTCCACGAACCAGGGTGGTGCGTTGCCGGGTGGCACAGGATGGTACAGGAAGCACTTCGGTTTGCCTTCGGTCAGGAAGGGAGTCATCGTTCGCATCGAGTTCGATGGTGTGACATTCCAGCATTCCGCTGCCTCGGGTGTGCATCCACTGATGAGGACTGACATCACCGTGAGGAACATATCAGTCAAGATTCCGTTGTATGCAAAAAATAGTGATGGCATCGATGTGGAAAGTTGCAGTACGTAATATTCCCCTTATCCTGGCTGCCCTTGAACGCCCAAAAGTGCCACTACACCGAATGGCATTGGGGTTCGTAGACTATCTTCGGTTCATGAAAACGGATCTGGCACCAGATGGGTCCTTCCATGGTAAACTGTTCGCAAGTGAGTATAGTGTGCATGATGAATGTGCATCTTTTTATGAAGACATCTGGCGAAATGGTAGTCCGGATGAAGTAGTTGACAAAGCCCTTGGGAATATCGAATTTTGGGGACTGGATCTCAAATCCGATTCCGCATTTGCGGCGGCAGTCAAGGTCTCATTGAAAAGCATCTTACAAAACGGAATACAGCAGGCCCTGAAGGAATGCCTGTTGCCATAAATTTTTTTGATCATGAAACACAAGGTTTTAAAAGTACATCCGGCAGACAATGTCATCGTTGCGTTGAGCGATCTGCAAAAGGGCGATACGGTCGGTTTCCAGGGAGAGGAATATGTCATGCAGGATCGAATCATGGCCAAGCACAAGTTTTTTCAGCAGGCGATGCGGCCTGGAGATGATGTGATCATGTACGGAGTGCTTGTCGGAAAGGCTCAAGCGGATATCCCCGCAGGTGGTCTGATGCACACGGAAAACGTAAAGCATGCCGCTCAGTCTTATGCCTATCGGGATGCCCACCTTGCTTGGACTGCCCCCGACCTGAGCAAATTCATGGGCCGTACTTTTCTTGGATTTCACCGAAGCGACGGTAGAGTCGGAACAGCTAATTACTGGCTCTTCATTCCAACCGTCTTTTGTGAAAACAGAAACCTCGATGTCATCCGTGAGGCGATGCACAACGAATTGGGTTACGCAGTCACGGAAAAGTACAAGAATTACACGAGTCATCTGCTGGAGGCCTTCAGGAATGGGGATGACCTCGGCAAGGTCGATCTGACCCCATCCTCCATTTCCTCGAAAAGTCGCCCTTTTCAAAATGTTGATGGCATCAAATTCCTTAACCATCAGGGGGGGTGCGGGGGTACAAGGCAGGATTCTGCGGTACTGGCAAAATTACTGGTGGCCTATGCTGACCATCCTAATGTAGGTGGGGTGACCGTTCTAAGCCTTGGTTGCCAACATCTTCAGGTCAGTGATTTCAAGGCTGATCTCCTCCGGCATAATCCAAAATTTGATAAGCCCCTCATCATCCTCGAACAACAGCAATCCCAAAGCGAAGAAGAACTCATCGCAAACGCCATACGATCGACCTTCAAAGGACTTATCGGGATCAACAAACTCGAGCGAAAGCCGGCATCGCTTGATAAACTGTGTATCGGTGTCAAATGCGGGGGCAGCGATGGATTCAGTGGCATTTCCGCAAATCCGGCAGTCGGTTATTGCGCAGACCTGGTCGTCGGCTTGGGTGGTCAGATCCTCCTGGCCGAGTTCCCGGAACTCTGCGGGGTGGAGCAGGAACTCGTCGATCGTTCCGTATCAAAAGAAACCGCTTTAAAATTCATCCGCCTCATGCAAGCCTATAGCCAGGAGGCTGAACGGGTGGGCTCTGGATTTCATATGAACCCCTCTCCAGGAAATATCCGCGATGGACTCATCACTGATGCCATCAAAAGCGCCGGAGCTGCAAAAAAAGGCGGCAGTTCTCCGGTTGTCGATGTATTGGATTACACCGAACCTGCAACTAAACCCGGCCTCAGCCTGGTATGCACACCCGGGAACGATGTTGAAGCCACGACCGGTAAAGCAGCCAGCGGTGCCACACTCATCCTCTTCACCACTGGCCTCGGAACACCAACCGGAAATCCCGTCTGCCCAACGATCAAAGTATCAACCAATAGTACCCTCACCAAACGCATGGGAGATATCATTGACATCGATTGCGGTCCTGTTATCGATGGGGAGAAGACCATCGAAGAGATGGGAGAGGAGATCCTGGATTATTGCATCCGCGCTGCCAGCGGTGATGTGATCCCTAAAGCCGTGCTGCTGAATCAGGATGATTTCATTCCATGGAGACGGGGTGTGAGCCTCTGAGTGCACACATACATTTATGCACATTCAGTGTTGAACATGTCAACAAGTTTCACAGGTGGAGCCATCTTCGCCGTATGCTTTTTGTAATTTTGACAAAACAAATCCTGAATGGCCATCCGCTTGAATGCATCCTCACTCGACAAGATAGAAAAGATCGCTGAAGAGTCCGGATACATCATCCGATATGAACGTGGTTCTTTCCAAAGTGGCTATTGCATCCTTGAAGCTAAGAAAGTCGTAGTACTCAATAAATTCCTGCAATTGGAGGGAAGGATCAATACACTGATAGACCTGTTGCCTACCTTATCCATCAATCCTGAGTCACTGACACCGGGAAGCCGGAAACTCTACGAAGAATTAATGGGTAAACTGGCCGACCAGGCAAACGAGGAATGATCGCCAGTCAAGGCTATTGGTGACCTGACTCCTTCGGAAATGGTTTTCTAAGATAGCTCTGTGTGGATATCAGTCCACTTTAAGTGGTTTTAATTAATCAGGTGATTTAAATATTTTCCCTTTGCGCGTTACATTCCTCGGCACCGGTACCAGCAGCGGAGTGCCTATGATAGCCTGCGGCTGCAGGGTCTGCAGATCGACCGACCCCAGGGATACCCGCCTGCGAAGCAGTGTCATGATCGAAACAGATGATGTACGTATTGTGATCGATACCGGTCCAGATTTCAGATACCAAATGCTTCGCGAAGATGTTCGCCAGCTGGATGCCATTCTTTTCACCCACCCACACAAAGATCATATCGCCGGGCTTGATGATGTCAGGGCTTTCAACTTATTCTCCGGGAAAGCCATGGATATCTATGCCAATTCATTGACCGAAGAGGCTCTTCGGCGGGATTATTACTACGCCTTCACGGATACTCGGTACCCAGGTATCCCCGAACTCGACCTTCATGTGATCGGCGATGAGCCGTTTCTTGCCAGTGGCATTCCGGTAACGCCCATCAATGTCTGGCATATGAAGATGCCGGTACTTGGTTTTAGGATCGGGAATTTTACTTACATCACCGATGCCAATCGCATTGATGCGGATGAAAGGGAAAAAATCCGGGGGTCAGAAGTACTTGTACTCAATGCCCTTCGAAAAGAAAAACACATCTCACATTTCAACCTGGAAGAAGCAATACAAATTGTTCGGGATCTTGGAGTGCCCCGTGCCTTCTTCACCCATATCAGCCATCAGCTCGGACTTCATTATGATGTCTCCAATGAGCTGCCTCCCGGCATAGAAATCGCTCACGATGGCCTGGTACTGAACTTGTCCCAGATCTCTTAATGGACATCTCCCACCAGGAAAATTTCGACCAAAACAGCTCATATCATTGTTCAGGCATTCTTTGAACTGAGGGCCTGAAGTACAAAATGGGATAACGTTGCAAAATCAGTATCATAGATACAGTTTCGGAATTTGTCATGAAAAAAAAATACTTTTGTACACCTCGAACCGATTTAGATTTTACTTTTCCTTATTGTTTTCTGCCAAACTTAAAAGATGATCTTCAAATTCAAGTTCTTCCGAGCAGTTTATCGGAGTTTCAATTCTATATACTATCTCGGTCCTTTGAAGCCGTACTTCTCACGCAAGGCCACTGAACTTGCCCAAGGCCGTCATCTTCTCGCCAATGAAGAGTCATTCACCTCCGGACTAGATGTTGCACTCGCCGCTGACAACTTGTTAGCTTCAGGATATTCAGGGATTTTCAATATCAATCCTGAACTTGTGGATGACATCTTGAATTATGTTGACGGGAAGTCCGGCGACCGTTTCGAAAACCCCCATCTTACCTGTGATGCGATTCGGAAAATCGCATTGGATCCACAGGTGATTGAAGTCATGCGCCGGTATTTCGGTGTCGACCCGATCCTATATGGTTCAATTATCATGATAGGAAATGCCAGCAATTCGATTCAGAAGCCCGCCGGCGCAGTATGCAAAAAAGAGTTTCATTATGATGTACCGGACTTCAAAGGACTCACCATGTTCATTTACCTCAATGATGTGGATATCGATGGGGGTGCGCATGTTGTCATCCCTTCCACAAATGATAAACTGACGATCGATAAGATCTACTCACGCTTCATGCCCTATAAGCGTGCTGTGAAAAGGTTCGGGGAAGACAGGATGGTCACCATCGTTGGAAGCAAAGGAACCGCTTTCATAGAGGATCTCGTCAATTGGCATAAAAGATCCAATACGAATCGGAAACGAACGGCACTATCGGTCACGTATACCCTCCATCGCAAACCCTGAGCCAATTCCCTGTGCGGAACCATAAACCCAGGTTTCCCCGGATCTTATGGCGTCAATTGTGATTTCCCCCTAACGATTGTGTAAAATACAGCCCTGACAGGTGTTTCCCTTCTTTTCGTCCCATACAGCGATCCGTATTTTTGTCTCCTGAAGGTCGAATTATGTGGCAAAAATGGATCGGATCATTCCTGGATTTCAATCGTAAGGAAAGGCATGGCCTTCTTTTTCTGCTGGTGCTGATCAGCAGCCTTTGGCTCGTACCATATATTTTTTCAGAGGAGCCACCGGTCATCTCTGATGCCGAATTGGAAATGTTGCACATCAAAAAGGATGAAGACGCTAACGATGAACAGAGACCTCAACGGGTCAATCGGATTGCTTCATTATCAAAACGAACATATCCGCACAGTCGAGAAGCATTCAATCCTGCCAATTCAAAACCTTTTACTTTCAATCCGAATACTGCCAGTGATCAGGATTGGAAGAATCTGGGCCTCCCCACCCGAAATATCCAAACGATCAGAAACTACCTCTCAAAAGGTGGAAAGTTCCGCAAACCTGATGACCTGGCCAGAATCTATGGCTTCCCACCTTCGGCCTTTCAATTATTGAAGCCATATGTCCGCATTCCTGATCCCGAAAGCAACAATCATCAGCAGTGGAAAACGGATACAATGTCAAGGCAAAAATATGACCGACGGTTCATTCCCCGCAAACCAAACCAGGTGCCTGTCAACGCTGCCGACAGTACAGCTTGGGAATCACTCCCTGGGATCGGTCCAAAACTGGCAGTGAGGATCATCCATTTCCGGACAAAACTGGGAGGATTTCATACGATCGATCAGGTTGGGGAGACTTTCGGACTCCCCGATTCCACCTTTCAGGCCGTTCGCCCCTTTCTGATACTCGATCCGGTCATCGGTCCACCCGTCTTAAACCTAAATATTTGTACACCGGAAGAACTCCAAGCACATCCCTATCTATCGTACAGACAAGCTAAGGCGATCATCGCATACCGGCAGCAGCACGGCCCATTTATCAAAAAGGAAGATATTCTGCGGGTAGCACTTGTTACCGAAGAAGTATATACCCGATTGGCACCTTATCTGGTTGCATACTAACAGTTGTTAGTTTCCCCTTATCTTTTCTTATATTGCAGGTACA
>JBIKIB010000237.1:0-5991 GCA_044361845.1 Chitinophagaceae bacterium
TAGAAAAAGGGAAAAATGACAATGCTGAAAATCGAGCCATCATTTTTCACGCAACGCGTGCGTTTCCCTGGTCATTGGGTTGTTTCGCAACGCTGAAGTCAAATAATAAAAAGATCATAGACATCATGAATAACGGAAGACTTATTTATGTGATAGAATAGCTTTGGTCAATCAGAAGCAGATCTAAAATTTATTTGCCAACTCTGTTGAAATTACATTTACGATTTTTATGTAGCTCTTGTTATTACGCTTTAATTTCCATCATTCGAACCATCCCCGAATCTCTGAATGATTCCGCAACATCCAGGATCCTGCCCTGTACATCCTCCACACATCTCCCGTACTTCTTATTTGCTCGATGCAAGCAATAATCGCCTCAAGATGAAAATACACAGCCGCGGTTGGCCTATCAGATTTCGAGATCCGTTCATATGCCCGACATATTGACATACATCATCTTTTTCACACAGATCGACTTCAGAATGTGTTTTTTTTGGAATTATGAACAGTGTTCATTTATTTTGTGACACAATTCCTCCCATGACGGTCACGACCCGAAAACATAAAGTGAAGCATGAGATGCGCCAACTGATCCTCGACGCGGCGAAGACCATATTCCTGGAAAAGGGATTTCATAGTACCACCCTCCGAAACATCGCCGAGCAGATAGATTATAGTCCGGGTACGATCTACCTCCATTTCAAAGACAAGGATGATATCTTCCACGCCCTTCACGACGAAGGCTTCCGGAAGCTTTTAGCGGATTTCGCACCGCTCTCACATGTGGAGGACCCTATGCAACGGCTCATTGCCATGGGTCATGTCTACATGGCTTTCGCACAGCAGAATAAAGACCTGTATGGATTGATGTTCATCCTTGATGCACCGCTGAAGTCGGACATCAACAAAGAAAAATGGGTGATGGGAGAGCGTACACTGGATACCCTCAAGCAAGTAATCCGCAACTGCCAGTCACGTGGATATTTCGCAGATAAGGATGTGGATTTCCTATCCTTCATGATATGGTCGGCCATGCACGGTATGTGCGCCCTTTTTTACAGCGGCCGCTGCCAGGCTTACGACCAGATAGATGAAGCCGCACTTATGAAAAAGGGTATGGAATATTTTATGTCAATGATCCGGGAATACTAATTTTATTGATTTAAAATGAACGCTGTTCATTATTTTATGCCACGAAAATTTTCACCTTATTTCCGTCAAGGCCTTCCAGGATTCTCCAGGTTTTTATGGCTGATCCTGTTTTCATGTACATTTGGTGATCTGCGCGCGCAACCTGTACTCGACGCGTATATTTCTGAAGCATTTACCAGCAACCTGGTCCTGAAAGAAAAGCGGATTTCCCTCGATAAGAGTCTGCTGGCCATTCGCGAGGCTCGGAGCCTGTTCCAGCCAACGTCCTGGCTGGAGACGCAGTACACCCTGTCACGTGGCGGACGGACCATATCCATCCCGGTAGGTGATCTGCTCAACCCGGTATACAATACGTTGAATACACTCACTGGTACCAATCAGTTCCCCACCATCGAAAACGTGAGCGACCAGTTCCTGCCCAACAATTTCTATGATGTGCGGGTGCGCACCACCTTGCCGATCATCAACACGGAGCTGCGGTACAATCGCAATATCCGCGAGCAGCAGTCAAAGCTCTCCGAAAACGAGATCAATATCTACAAAAGGGAGCTTGCCAAAGAAGTGAAAGTGGCATATTACAACCAGCTCATGAGTGCAAGGTCCATCGGCATCCTGGAGAGTGCACTGTCCGTCGTGAACCAGAACCTTCGCCTCAACCAGTCGCTCTTAGCGAACGGAAAAGGACTACCCGCCTATGTCACCCGTGCACAAGCAGAAGTGGTTTCTGTGGAGAGCCAGCTGCAGTCTGCAAGGAACAATGAAAAGAATGCGGCCGCTTATTTCAATTTCCTGCTGAATCGGTCCTTCACAGACAGCATCGCTGCCACCGATCCCATGCCCGGTGAAGCCCAGCTGCGGCTCATCGCAGGGGAAGAGACTGATATCGACCGCAGGGAAGAACTGAAGGCAATGGCCTTGTCGAAAGGAATTTCAGAGATCGTGCTGAAGATGAACCAGTCATTCCGAACTCCGAAGCTCAACACCTTCCTTGACCTTGCAGCACAGGGGTTCAATTTCGAAGTCAACAAGCGTTCTTTTTACTATCTGGGGGGGCTACAGTTGCAGATCCCACTCTATACCGGGAAACGCAATTTCTACAAGATCGATCAGGCTCGTATGGACCTGCAACAGATCGACCTCAAGACGAGCCATGCACGCCGTCAACTTGAGCTCGCGGCCTTCTCCGCCCGTAACAATGCCCGGAACGCCTATAGCGCCTATCAGTCGATGCTCAAGGAAGAACAGGCATCCGCACAGTACTATAAGTTGATAGACCGCGGATACCGCGAAGGGGTCAACAGCTTCATAGAATACCTCGATGCCCGCAACCAGCTCACGACCTCACAGCTGCAGTCGGTCATCCTGAAATATCGTTTCCTTTCGTCACTGGCAGAGTATGAGCGCCAGTCGGCCACTTACGACATCAACAGATAAACGGATCAATCATGAACCCATTCCCTGCCACGCTCTTCCTCCTCCTCGCCACACTGCTCGCATCCTGCGGAGGCGGGAAACCCGAGCCCAGGAAGACCATCAACCCCTCTGATACGATCTCCGTCCTGGCCGAGCCCATTGATTCCGTCACAATGTCCGCTGCCATCAACGCATCCGGGATGATCACCACCGAGAACGAGGCACGACTTTCGTTCAAGACCGGAGGGGTGATACAACAGGTGCTTGTGGAAGAAGGACAACAGGTGCGGCAAGGGCAACTGCTGGCTTCCCTCAACACGACGGAGATCGATGCACAAGTGCGTCAGGTGCAGCTTTCGTTGGAGAAATCGGAACGCGACAACCAGCGGGCCAGCAATCTGTACAAGGATAGCGTGGCCACCCTCGAGCAATTGCAAAACAGTCGCACCGGCGTGGATATCGCCCGGCAAAACCTACAGCAGGCGAGGTTCAACCAGCAGTTTGCAAAGATCTATGCACCCCGAAACGGGTTCGTCGTCAGAAAACTCCTCAACGCGGGTGAAGTGGCGGGCCCTGGATCACCGGTGCTGGTCATCAACGAGCTTTCGGGGAATAGCCGCTGGATCCTTCGGGCGGGTGTTTCAGATCGGGAATGGTCTGCTATCGCTACCGGCAACAACGCCACCATCACGATGGATGCCTATCCCGGCCGCAATTTCCGGGGTGTCGTCAGTTCAAAATCACTCGCGGCCGACCCGGCCAGCGGATCCTTTCGCGTCGAGATTCGTATGGATCCTGAAGGTGTCCAGCCGGCCGCCGGTATGTTCGGAAAGGCGGTCATCACTCCCTCCGAATCCCAAAAGGGATATAGCATTCCTTATGAAGCATTGCTCGAAGCAAATGGTAAAAAAGGGTACGTATTCGTGACGAATGATCGCAGGACAGTGCGCCGGGTCGAAGTGACCATCGCTTCGATGAATGGTCAGCGGGTATTCATATCCGAAGGCCTCGCCGGGCATGCGTTCGTGGTCACCTCCGGAAGCCCATACCTTCAAGAAGGTTCCCTCATCCGCATTTCTGACCCAGTAAGGTAATCGGACAATGGCCATCCCTCGATTCAAATAATACAGAAGCCACAAGCATGAAACTGACTGAATTCTTTGTAAAGAACCCACAGTTCACCCTGGTGGCGTTCCTGATGGTCATCGTCGTCAGTGTCACCACCCTGCTGGGAATGCCCCGTGCGGAGGATCCTGACCTGAGCTCTCCGGATTTTCCCGTTGTGGTGATCTACCCCGGCACCAGTCCGAAGGATATGGAAGAGCTCGTCGTAAAACCTATCGAAAAGCGCATGAGCGAGCTGGAGAACCTGGAAAAGGTGTCGAGCAATATCAGTGATGGTGTGGCATCCATCTTCGTGGAATTCAAATATGACAGCGACAGGGATGAGAAATATCAGGAACTCATCCGCGAAATAACATCCTTGCGCAGCGACCTGCCATCAGATATCCTCAGCATAGAAGTCAGAAAAGTGAATCCCAGCGATGTGAGCGTCATTCAGCTGGCACTGGTATCCAACAACGCCTCCGATGCAAAACTGCGTGGACTCGCAAAGGACCTCAAAGAAGACCTCGAAAAGATCTCCAGCCTGAAAAAGGTGGATTACCACGGTCTTGCTGAACCCGAAGTGCGGATAGACCTGCAACTGGATAAGATCGCACGCCTGGGCATCCCACTCAATCTGGTCATCGGCAGCATCCAAAGCGAAGCGGTGAACATCCCCGCTGGCAGCCTTCGGGCAGGTACCCGTACTTTCAACGTCAAGACCAGCGGTAAGTACGGAAGCCTCGACGAGATCCGAAACACCATCATCTATTCCGCCGGGGGGAAGGTCGTGTACGTAAAAGACGTTGCAGAAGTGACCATGCGACAGGGTGAACAGAAATCCATCACCCGCCTCAATGGCAACCGGGCCGTGCTCGTCACCGCCGCGCAGAAGACAGGAGAAAATATTGCCCGCACCAAAGAGGCATTCATGCCCGTCATAGATTCCTTCGAGCGAAAACTACCGCCAAATGTGGCATTGGTAAGATCCTTCGACCAGGCAGATAACGTGGCTCGAAGGCTCAGCGGACTGGGAACCGATTTCCTGATCGCCATCGCCCTGGTACTCATCACCCTACTTCCTCTCGGATGGCGGGCCGCATTGATCGTCATGGTAGCGATACCACTTTCTCTCGGCCTGGGCATCGTCTCCCTCAACTTCATGGGATATTCCCTCAACCAGCTTAGCATCGTGGGTTTTGTAGTGGCACTTGGACTTTTAGTGGATGACAGCATCGTCGTGGTGGAGAATATCGAACGATGGCTGCGGGAAGGGCACTCCCGGCGTTTTGCCGCCATTGAAGCCACCAGGCAGATCACCCTCGCCGTACTAGGAACCACTGCCACACTCGCCATCGCTTTTCTACCACTGGTTTTTCTGCCCGACAGCTCCGGGGATTTTATCCGAAGTCTGCCCCTGGCCGTCATATTCTCCGTCATCGCATCGCTGCTGGTATCATTGACCATCATCCCCTTCCTCTCCACCCATATCCTGAAGACCCATACGGACCCGGAAGGAAATATCTTCCTCCGTGCAATGAAGCGTTTCATCAGCGGAAGTTATGCGCGGGCACTGGACTATTCACTGAAGCATCCGGTCGTGGCACTCACCGCGGCATTCCTGATCTTCGCGGCCTCTCTCGGCATCTTCCGCATCATCGGCTTCAAGCTTTTTCCATCTTCAGAGAAGCCGCAGTTCCTGGTGAATATCAATATGCCCCTGCAAAGCAACCTGGAAACCACCGATGCCATGGCCACTTTCATCGAGAAGGATATCCTGAAGGAACCCCTGGTGGAGTTTGTCACCACCAACGTGGGTAAGGGCAATCCGCGCGTTTACTATAACGAGATCCCCATCAACGACAAAAGCAATTATGCCCAGCTTTTCGTGCAGCTGCACCATGAAGTGAAAGCATCCGAAAAGAAAAAACTCATCGAAATCCTCCGGGGGCGGTTCGCACTCATCCCAGGTGTGAAGGTGAATGTCAAAGACTTCGAACAGGGGCCGCCCGTGGAGGCTCCCGTGGCGATCCGTGTCAGTGGCGACAACCTCGATACCCTCCGCGAACTCGCGGGACGGGTCGAACAGTTGCTGAAGACCATCCCTGGAACACTCTATGTCGACAATGACCTGGGTGTGTTCAAAACCGACCTCAGGCTCCGGATCAATACGGAGAAGTCAAGGGCACTGGGCATCCAGACAGCGGATATCGACCGCACGGTCAGGCTGGCAGTCTCGGGAATCCCACTGGCACGCTACAGCGATGAGGATGGTGAAGACTACGCGATCATCCTCACCACACCCCGCGACAGGCATGCCAC
>JBIKIB010000238.1:0-5923 GCA_044361845.1 Chitinophagaceae bacterium
CCCGCATAAGATGAACGGCTGCTGTTGACTTCACCGGTGCCGATCCATACCTCACGGGTTTTCCAGTTGACGGCGATGTCACCTATGCCGATCACGGCTTCCTGGTCGAAGATGGGCGTGAGGCTCTGACCGTTGTTCACGGTATGCCATAATCCGCCTGTGGCATATGCGACATAGAATTCTGCGGGGTTTTCGGGGTTGACTTCCAGGTCATCCACCCGCCCACCCTGAATGCTGGGGCCTATATTCCGGAACGCGACATCCTTTAACAAAGATTTTTGTATCCATGTCTTTTTCGCTGAAAGGCTCTTCCATCTTGCCTCTCCGGTTGAAGGGGTGACCACTGGCTGTGCTGCTGCGGTGAATGATAACAGGGATCCCATGGCGATCAGCATGGTCTTCGCCGGGAATAGTTTTAATTTTACGATCATCATTGTTTCTTTGTTAAAGCGCTCATGCAATTTAATGCTTCATGCCTTAAATACCGCCACACCATGAAATTGACTTTCATCACCCTGTTCCTGGCATTGATAGGCCAGTTGACATTCGCCCAGCAATGGGTGAGTTATGGCATTTTGGACAATGGCGATACGATCAATCGTATGGATTCGAAAAAGATGAAACAGGGTGTTTGGCTCGTACAGGTGGAGGCCCTGAGGGGTGAACCCGGGTATGAAGAGGAGGGAACCTATCGGGATGATAAGAAGGAAGGGATATGGCGCCGCTTTAATCCACAAGGGGATATGCTGGCGGTAGAGCAATACAAGCGAGGATTCCGCGATGGGAAACAGTTGTATTTCACCATGATGGGGGAGTTGCTCAGGGAAGAATCCTGGCGTTCCGTGGATCCGGAAAACCCATACGACACCATCGATGTCCCCGACCTCAATAACCCGATGCTGACCCTTAGCAAGGTCGTAAAACACGAAGCCGCGGAAGTCAAACACGGTCCCTGGAAATATTTCGATCCAAACACCGGCATGATCTTGCGGACGGAAAATTATATATCCGGTCAAAAGGAAAAACCCGGCATGAACGGTCAGGCATCAACACCCGCATCCGTAGATGCAGAAAAAAAGAAGCCAAAGCCGTCAGCTGTGGAGGAATGGGAGAAGAAAAATGCAGGAAAGAAAAAGGTCGCAGTGAGGGATGGCAGGACCGGAGGATGACCAGTATGGACAGCCCAAGTGTCAGTCAGGCCGTCCGGCATCCATATCTGATGCGTTGAATGTCAATGGTAACCTACCATACCTTTTGTTTGGAAACAACCTCCGTTGCGTGCACTGCTTCTGGATGCCGAGCATGATGAGATCGTGAAAACGATCGCCACAAGGATGATAAGAATGAAACTGATTTTTTTCATGACTGATGGTTTGAGGTTTATGAAACCGACTCTTTCAATGGGTCTTGTCCAGGGATGTGTGCTGAATTAGGATAAGGGAATAGCGGAAATCAGAGGAATGGATCGATGTAGAAATGTAAAATAACCCAATCTTTTTCAAAATAACAATAACCGGACTGTTAATATTTCCTCGGATGATGCCTGTCTATGGCTGAAAACCGACGAATATCAGCCAAATTGATATCATTCGACCGCACCACGAAAATAAGACAATGATCCTGACATTCTTTGTTCACAAATACCGAAGTTTGCCAATTTTGAAACTACCATGAATATACAATTAATCCGTCCTCTGGCATTTTTAGACCTTGAGACCACGGGAGTGAACCTTGCCTCGGACAGGATCGTGGAACTGGCCATCGTAAAAGTCATGCCCGATGGTTCTGAGGTGAGGATGCGCAGGCTTGTGAATCCTCAAATGAAGATCCCGGCAGAAGTGTCTGCGATACATGGCATCACGGATGAGATGGTCAAGGATGCCCCTACATTCAGGGATATCGCCGCCGACGTGCTGCTGATCATCGAGAACTGCGACCTCGCAGGCTATAACTCAAACCGTTTCGACTGGCCCATGATGATGGAGGAGTTCCTCCGTTGCGGCCTGCGCTTCGACATCGACGACAGAAAGATGATCGATGTGCAGCGAATATTCCATGCTATGGAGCCACGGACATTATCCGCCGCATTGCGTTTTTATTGCAATGAAGAACTCGTGGATGCGCATAGCGCAGAAGCCGATGCTTTTGCCACTTGGAAGGTTTTCGATGCACAGATCGCACGGTATGGCAAACTTGGGAATACCATCGAGAGCGTCAATCAAGCCATCGGTGAGGAAAAAATCGTCGATTTTGCCCGAAGGTTTTTAATGGAAAAAGGTGTGGAAATCTTTAACTTCGGCAAACATAAAGGAAGACCTGTTGCTGAGGTCCTCAGGTCAGAACCCCAGTACTACGACTGGATGATGAAAGGTGATTTCCCTATGCACACCAAACAAAAGTTGTCAGAAATATTCAATAGTACTTTTAAAAGGAAATACTGAACAAAGAGTCATCCCGTTTTTTTGAGGCTCTCAACAGTCATCTTTTCACCGTAAGCCACATCGTTCCAATTGGAGAAACTTGTCATCATCCCAACGTACAATGAGCAGGCGAACATCGCTGCAATCATAGATTTCGTATTCGGGATGAACCAGGGATATCACATACTAGTGGTGGATGATGGATCCCCAGATGGTACCGGCAACATCGTGAAGGAACTGCAGCTGAAATTCCCTTTCGAGCTTTTTCTGCAGGAGCGTTCCGGAAAGCTCGGACTGGGGACCGCATATATCCATGGCTTCCGATGGGGCCTCGAGCGTGGATACGCGTTCATTTTCGAGATGGATGCAGACTTCTCACACAATCCTGCCGATCTCGACCGCCTGTATCTGGCCTGCAGCAAAGGCGGTGCAGGGATGTCCGTGGGCTCGCGATATGTGAAAGGCGGCCGCGTGAAGAACTGGCCGATGAATAGAAAACTGCTATCGAAATCGGCTGCCATGTACACCCAACTCATCACATGGATGCCGGTGAAAGATCCCACCGCGGGTTTCGTATGCTACCGAAAAGAAGTGCTGGAGACGATAAACCTCGACCAGATCCGCTTCGTCGGATATGCCTTCCAGATAGAAATGAAGTTCGCTGTCTGGAAACTCGGATTCCTCATCGCCGAAATACCGATCACTTTCACCGACAGGAAACTCGGAGTCTCCAAGATGAACAAAGGCATCGTAAAGGAAGGCATCTGGGGTGTTTTATCCATTCAATGGCAGAGCATGTTCAAGAACTACCGCAAAAAAGTGGCCACCCGCGATGGGAAGCTGGAAACCCATGCCTTCTGAGGAGGACGCAGACCGATCACCATTCCCACCGACATACTGCATATCTTTGCGCGCTCCGCAGAGCAGGCATCGCGGATGAACAATTACATGCGCAAGTCCTTTCTCCGGCTGCATGCAGCCATATTTCTCGCAGGCTTCACCGGTATCCTCGGAAGGCTCATCACCCTGAATGAGGGGCTCCTGGTATGGTACCGGATGTTGTTCAGTACGGCCGGACTTTTTTTATTGGCGTATTTTTCCCGGAACAGGCTGAAAGTGGCGAAGGGTGGACTGCTGCCCATCCTTGCCGTTGGTGCGATCGTCGCATTTCACTGGGTATTCTTCTACGGAAGCATCAAGTATTCAAACGTCTCCATCTCCCTTGTCTGCTTTTCTGCCGTGGGATTCTTCACAGCCCTGCTGGACCCACTGATCTCAAAAAGAAGGATCGATCCCACAGAAATATGCCTTGGCCTACTGGTCATGGGCGGCATCGCATTGATTTTTCATTTTGACAACAGGTATCAGACAGGCATCATCCTCGGCATAATATCATCTTTGCTGGCAGCGTTGTTCACCACCCTCAACAAACGACTGCTGCAAAACCATGGTGCGGATGTCGTTACGTTCTATGAGATGACAGGAGGATGGGTCGTTCTGACACTGCTGCTGCCCGTATACCTGACGGTATTCCCCGCCGGTCACTGGATACCGACACTGACGGATCTCTTTTGGCTGCTCATCCTGAGTATGCTGTGTACCGTCCTCGCATTTCGCCTCTCACTGGATGCATTGCGGGAGATATCCCCATTCACGGTGAACCTCAGCTATAACCTGGAACCCGTTTACGGTATCCTGCTCGCGTTCGCGATCTATCAGGAGAACAGATACCTCGGCAAAGGGTTCTACCCGGGCTTGCTCATCATCCTGCTGACAGTGGCCCTGCAAAGCTGGCGCGTCTGGAAAAAAACAAGGGTGTGATATCTCCGTCTCACATACATGCGCAGCTCAGGGATCCTGGATCCATTTCAGGGTAGACGACCATGGAACTTCCCGGTCAATACCTCCCATCACATTTGCTTTTCTGAATTCATCCATCTTCAAAAAATATAATTAAGTTTGGATATGTCCCCGGCATACGACCGGATTTTATAAGGCCATAACCCCGAATCATATGTGTCAGTTGCATCGCCTGGTATTCATGTCCGTTTTCATGCTTTCTATCACAACCGCTCACGCGCAGAAGAAACCACTGGATCATACTGTGTATGACTCATGGCAGAGCATGGGAGAACGAAAAATCAGCCACGATGGGAAATGGGTCGCGTATGTCGTGGAAGTGCAGGAAGGCGATGGACATCTTGTCGTGCAACGCACCGATAATGGCTTTACACGGACATATCCTCGAGGATACAACATCAGCATCAGCGATGACAGCCGCTTTGCTATTTTCCGCATAAAGCCGCCTTATGCCGACACCCGGCAGGCCCGCATCAAAAAAAGAAAACCGGAGGACATGCCAAAGGATTCCCTTGCCATCCTGCAACTGGGTACGGATGTTGTGATGCATATTCCCCGCGTGAAGTCTTACCGGATGCCTGAGAAGGGAAATGGCTGGCTGGCGGTACACCTCGATAAAAAGCCTGCTGATACCACCAAAATAAAAGCAAGCGCATCACTGCCGGATAGCGGGAAAACCAGATTTCCGGTCGTCGTCGGTCAATCGACAGATCCGAAAAACAAGCGCACGGTGCCCGCCGGAAAAGATGAAGACCTTGCCTTCGCTCCATATTGGGACGCGGAAGGGGATGATCCTGCCGGGACCTCCTCAGAAGGAACCGAACTCCTTGTCAGGCACCTTGCCAGCGGCGAACAGCAACTCCTCTCGCCGGTAAGCGAATATCTGTGGAGCAAAGAAGGTAATATACTCGTACTCGAAGGGACATCCTCAAAAGCCACTGCCGGAAGCATGAACCACGTGGCGGTCTGGCGTACGATCGAACGCCGGGCGGATACCATCAGCAAAGGGGCATCAGACTATCGCAACTTCGCCATCGATGAAGCCGGACGGCAAGTGGCATTCACCGCCGAACGGGATAGCTCCGCAAAATCCCTTCAGAAATTCCATAAACTCTGGCATTGGCACAATGGATCCGACAGTGCCAGGATGATCGTTGACAGGAACACCCCGGGCATGCCCATCAACTGGACTGTCAGCGAGAATAATCTCCCTTCTTTCAGCAAGAACGGGAAAAGGCTATTCTTCGGATCCGCGCCCGTAAAAGCCCCTAAAGACACTTCGCTGGTGGAGATCGACCTTGTCAGGCTCGATATCTGGCATTACAAGGATGAATACCTGCAGCCCCAACAACTCAGGAACCTCGACAGGGAACTCCGTCGCAGCTACCTGGCCGTCTACCATACCGAAAGCAAAAAGATGGCGCAGCTCGCCGATACCGACCTGCCGCAGGTGATGCCTGCAGGGGAAGGGGATGCCGACATCTTCATCGGGGTAACGGACAAGGCTACACGAATACAGAGCCAGTGGAGAGGTCGGACATTCGATGATGTCTAT
Source organism: Chitinophagaceae bacterium (assembly GCA_044361845.1). GTDB lineage: Bacteria > Bacteroidota > Bacteroidia > Chitinophagales > Chitinophagaceae > Pollutibacter. The sequence continues at coordinate 5,836 of JBIKIB010000238.1, forward strand.
GCCGTGAATGCCATGGATGGTGCCCGCACACTGGTCGTGAAGGGACTGAACGGGAATGCCATGTCTTCGCCGCAGGGTCGCTTCATCA
>JBIKIB010000239.1:0-5910 GCA_044361845.1 Chitinophagaceae bacterium
ACAGCACCTTCGAAAGCCCGACCTATGCACCTAACAACACCCGCAGGAAAATGATAAAATGTGCAGGCTATGCCGAGCAGTATCATCCCGGTGGCCAGATAGACATGTATACCATCGCACTCGTCACCCATATCTATAAGCTTGACCCATTCTACCGCTATAAATTCAGGGGAGCTTTTTACAGCGGGATCGTCGATGCCCGCGATAAGCGGAAAGAATGTATTTCCAATATTACGGAAGAATTCACCTCACATTCATCCGAGTATGAGGTCTATTCCGACGGGGTATTGCTCAGGCATGAAGGATACCTCGGTTTCGGAGTGGAGCTCAATTACTTCATCTGCGACGGAACATTCGAGCAGCGGTCCAATAAACTCAGGTTCGAGGAGATGTATCCCGAGGTGAAAAGCGGGAAAAAGAAAAAAAAGAAATGACTCCCTGTCCATTTCACGTTTCAGTATAACGGTCATGTATACCCGAAATGATCCGGTCATATGCCTTATCTAGGTTCCTTTTTTCCCTATCAGGATCGTTTATGATAGCTGGCTATGGCGAGGATGTTGGTCAGCAGGGCATAGAGCGACATGATCCCGAATTCAGGTTTGATATCCCCCAGGCCTGCACCCTTCAGCACCACACGCCGCATGACTTCAATGAAGTAGGTCACGGGATTGACCCTTGCGATCCATTTGGCCCATTCGGGCATGCTGTCGATGCTGGTGTACTGTCCGCTCATGAGCACGAATATCATCATGATGAAGAACGATGCCAGCATGGCCTGTTGCTGTGTGGCGGAGTAGTTCGATACCAGCAGTCCGATGCCCAGAATGGTGAACATGTACACCGCAGCAAAAAGGTATATCGTGAGGTAACTGCCCATTGGGACGATGCCGTAGAAGAGCCTTGCGATGCCGAACCCCATGGTCATCGCCACCATGCCGAGGATGAATTGCGGCACCAGCTTTCCCAGGATGAATTCGTATTTCCGGATCGGGGACACGTTGATCTGTTCGATCGTCCCGATCTCCTTTTCCCTTACGATGTTTATGGAGGTGAGGTTCATCGCCACGATGGTGAGCAGGAGCACAAGTATGCCCGGTACCATGAAGAAGCTGTAGTTCATTTCGGGGTTGAACCAGAAGGATGATGTCGTCCCGATGGTCCCTACCTGCATGAACCGCTCGTCACCTGTCCATTCGGTTCGGATGTCGCTGTTGAACCGGTGTATCAGGCTGTTCATATATGCGGCACCCATGCCGCCCTTCACTCCGTTTATGGCATTAACCTCAATCATCAGTCCGGATTTCCCTTCACGGACCAGGTTGCGTTCGAAAGATGCCGGGATATTGAGGATGATGTCGGCCTTCTCCGTTTCAATGGCATGTCTTGCTGCTTTCCTGTCCGTTCCATATCCTTCGATTCTGAAATATCCCGTGGCACGGATATTTTCCGTGAGCCTTCTTGACAAGGCGGAATGGTCGTGGTCGATGATGTGCAGGTTGATGTTTTTGATCTCGTAGTCCGCCGCATTGGGCAGGATGATGAGTTGAAGGATCGGCATCACGAAGATCAACTTGATGGTGGCAGGGTTCCTCAGGATCTGTTTGAATTCCTTTTGTATGATGACAATCAGTGTTCTCATGCGAGCCTGAGTTTGAATTTTTTGATCGCCATTCCCATGAAGAACAGGAGCATGGCGAGCAGTATGAGTGTTTCTTTCCAGACGATGGCCAGCCCCGTACCCTTGATCATGACGGATCTCACGATGATATAGAACCATTTGGCAGGCACGAGGTTCGAGATGATCTGCAGTGGGATGGGCATATTCTCGATGGGGAACATGAAACCGCTGAGCATGACGGTGGGCAGGAACATGCCAACCAGGGAGATGAACATCGCGGCTGTCTGTGATGCCGTGGCCGAGGAGATGAGCAGTCCCAGCGATAGGGATACCAGGGTGAACAGCACGCTTTCTGAGAACAGCAGCACCAGGCTGCCACGGATGGGGACGTTGAGGACGAATACGCTCAGGAGCAGGATGCTGGTGATATTGAAGAAGGATAGCAAGAGGTAGGGGACTGCCTTCGCGGTGATGATTTTTATCGGCTTCACCGGTGAAACCAGCAATACTTCCATCGTGCCGTTCTCTTTTTCGCGGACGATGGTGAGCGCGGTCATCATCGTGCATACGAGCAGTAATACCATGGCCATCACGCCCGGAACGAAATTATATGCACCCTGCAGCTGTGGATTGTAGAGCATTCTGGTCTCGGGCCTGATGACGTACGGGATCTGCAAGCCTTGTGAAGCGCCCGCTGCCATGTCCTGTATGATGGCTGTCGCATAATTCACGAGTGTGTTGGCGATGTTCGGGTCGCTCGCATCAGCGATCAGTTGTACACTCGCCCCACCTGTTCTGTTGAATGATGCTGAAAAGTCGTCGGGTATGACCAGTCCGAAGCTGATCCGTCCCTTTCGGAAGGCCCCTTCCATCTCATCCCTGTCGGCGAATTCCGCTGTCGCTTCGAAATAATTGCTGGCATCCATCTCTGCCACGAGTCTTTGCGATAGTGCATCATGCGAGAGGTCGATGTAGCCGAAGCGGGAGTTCTTGACTTCATTCGTGAGTGCAAAGCCGAATATGAGGATCTGCACCATGGGCATGCCGATGAGTATGAACAGTGTCCGTCGGTCGCGGAAGATGTGGATGAATTCCTTTTTGATGAAGTTGATGAACTGTTTCATGATGGGTTGTTGAGGGCTGTGGTGTCAGGTCATCGGGATCTTCAATCCCAGTCACCATGCCTTAATCACCTTTTCTTTTTGCTTTTCTTGCCAGTTGCAGGAACACTTCGTTCATGCTTGCCGCGCCGTGGCTTTTTTTGAGACCACCGGGTGTATCCAGTGCCTCTATCCGTCCGTCGACCATGATGGATACTCGGTGGCAGTATTCGGCTTCGTCCATATAGTGTGTAGTGACGAATACCGTGATACCTCTCTCGGATGCCTCGTAGATCATCTGCCAGAATTCACGCCGGGTGATCGGATCGACGCCTCCGGTGGGTTCATCGAGGAATACGATCTTGGGTTCATGGAAGATGGCGACGGAGAAGGAAAGCTTTTGCTTCCATCCCAGTGGAAGGCTACCGACCAGTGCATTCCGTTCCGCTTCCAGCCCGAGTTGTTTGAGCATGGGAGTCGATTTCTCCCGGATCGCCTTTCGGCTCATTCCGTAGATGCCTGCGTAGAAGTTGATGTTCTCCTGCACCGTGAGGTCGTCGTAGAGGGAGAATCGCTGGCTCATGTAACCGATACTTCTTTTGATGGCCTCCGTCTCCCGGTAGACATCGAATCCTCCGATCGTGGCATTCCCGCTGCTGGGCAGGATGAGTCCGCAGAACATGCGCATGGCGGTCGTCTTACCGGCACCGTTCGCGCCGAGGAATCCGAAGATCTCCCCGCGGCGTACCTCAAAAGAGATGCGGTCCACGGCAGTGAAATCGCCGAAGCTTTTCGTCAGGTTCTCCGCAGTGATCACATATTCATTCATGTTCGTGCATCAGTGATATGAAACAATCTTCAATGTCGGGAGCGATCTCGCTGGCTTCCACGTCTTCCGGGATCTGAAATGGCGGAGCATCCTTTCGCAGCACCACATGCAGCACTTCTCCGAACGGATATGCCTGTTCTACCGCCGGCATGTTCCGGAACCGTTGCAGGGTATGCAGCATGTCAGGACCTTTCACGGCAAACAGCCTTTTACCGTAAGTGTTGCGCAAGCCTTCGGGTGTGTCGATCTGCATGACTTTCCCCGATTGGATCAGCGCGACGCGGTCGCAGAGGGAAGCCTCGTCCATGTACGGGGTAGAGACCATGATCGTGATGCCTTCGGCACGAAGAGACCGCAACAATTCCCAAAACTCTTTTCGGGAAAGTGCATCCACACCGGTGGTCGGTTCGTCAAGGAACAGCGTCTTCGGCCGATGTATCAATGCACAGCTGAGTGCAAGCTTCTGCTTCATGCCACCTGAGAGCTTGCCTGCCCTGAAATGTTTGAAGGGTTCGATCTGTTCGTAGATATTGCGGATGAGGTGGTAGTTCTCTTTGACCGTGGTGTTGAAGATCGATGCGAAGAAATTAAGATTCTCCTCCACGGTCAGGTCTGTGTAAAGGGAGAACTTCCCGGGCATATAGCCCACTTGCTGCCTGATCTTCATGAAATCCTTCACCACGTCAAGACCGTTCACACTGGCCTCTCCCTTGTCGGCAAGTATCAGAGTGGTGAGGATGCGGAACAGGGTTGATTTACCCGCACCATCCGGTCCGATGAGACCGAACAATTCGCCCTCTTCCACGTCGAAGCGAAGGCCTTTGAGGGCCTCGGTCCTCCCTTTCTTCAGCGGGTAGCTTTTTTCTATGTCGATGATGCGTATCGCCTGCATGTCAGAATTTGATCTCGCCGTACATCCCGATCTTCAGGAGGCCGTCGTTCTTCACAATTACTTTTATCGCATATACCAGGTTGGCCCTTTCGTCCTTGGTCTGGATGGTCTTCGGTGTGAACTCCGCCTTGGAGGAGATCCATGAGATGGTTCCCAGGTGTTCGTTGTAGGCATCCGGGCCCTTGTCTGTGAACACTTTCACTTGCTGCCCTGTGCGGATGAGGGGCAATTGCCCGCCGGTCACGTATGCCCTCAGGATGAGTTCGCGCATATCTGCGACCTTATAGAGTGGTTTACCGACGACGGCCATTTCTCCTGCCTCGGCATAGGTTGTGATCACCGTTCCGCTGACGGGATTCACAATAGCGGACCTTTTCACAAGGTCTTCCAGCTGTGCGGCCCTTTTTCGCAGTGGATCGCCTTCACTGAGGATCGCCCTGTTCTGGTTGGCGTTATTGGACCGTTGCACTACGATCTGTTGCCTGGTCATGGCCATTTTCTTTTCAAGGGCTTCTTTCTGGTAGCGGATGTCATCGACCTGCTTGGAGGTTCCCGCATCGTTCCGCAGCAAGCCCTCTGCACGTTCCAGTTCGCGTTGCAGGTTTTTCAGTTGTGTCTGCTCGACCGCCAGCTGGTCATAGAGCAGTGCCACCTGTGGTGCCGGATCGGTCGTTTTATCCCTCAAAGCCTGGATCGATTCATCAACCTGTTCCTTCTGCAGCGAGAGGTTGGTCGCATCGATCCTGCCCACCTCCTGTAGGGCAGCGACGGAATCCCCGTCATCCACATCCAACGATGTGATCCTGCCGGAGATCTCCGGAGATACCAGGATCTCCACTGCTTCAAAACTGCCCTGTGCATCGAAACTGTCCTTTCCGTTCTTGCAGGATGCAAGCAAAAGGACCGCCAGCGAAATGAATATATTCCTCATCTGTTTATATTTATTTTTCCTGTTGGTTGCGTGTATATCCATTCGATCATCGATTGTTCAGGGCTGTTCGCCCCAAGAGCCATCTCAGGCCTGCTTCCGCCTGTGCCAGTTGCACTTGATGCGCTTTCAATGCCTGCCGTGACAGGTCCTCTGCATTGACTTCCCGCAGGTAATCACTGGGGGTGATCACGCCTGCTTCGAGTTGTGCAAGTGCCGACTTTTTAACGGATTCCCGCAGGGCGATGATCTCCATGTCGGAATCGATCAGTTTGCGCAGTTTTGACAATTCTCCGTACTCTTGCCTTACCTGTGCGTTCGTGTTCTTCAGGAAAGCTTCCTCCTGCAATGAGGCCATCATGCCGTTGATGCCGTGGATCTCGGCATCGTTCTTCTTCGTGTATAGGTTACCGATAGCCCAGTTTATCCGGATACCGCCCATGCCGTAAAGGGCGAATTCATTCTTGAGCATATTGAGTCCAGGTCTTCCGTATCCTCCCTGCAGGAAGACACTCGCCCGGGGTAAGTTCCTGGATGCCA
>JBIKIB010000240.1:0-5892 GCA_044361845.1 Chitinophagaceae bacterium
CAGAAAGACAGGATCGTTTTCGGGAACTATGAATTCGAAGTACTGAACGTGAGCGACACAAGGATAGAAACCGTCAAGATGAAAATACTGTCATGACCAATCACCTGCCGCTCCAACGGCTTGCATCAAGCTTGCCGACTTTGCAAGGTTTACATTAACTTTATCCCCCTAAATCATTCACTCTGCCGACAGAATCATCAGATAGAAAATCATTCTTCCAGCGCATCCGGGGTACCGAGGACACGGAGTCTGAAATGAGCTTCATAGACCATCTGGAAGCCCTCCGGTGGCATATCATCCGCTCCGTTTTGTTTGTGTTTTCAGCAGCCATCGTGTTCTTTGTGTTCATCGACTTCATATTCGATCAGGTGATCATGGGTCCTACAAGGAACGACTTCATCTCCTACAAACTGCTCTGTTCCCTTAGCCATTCGTTGGGTTTGGGCGAGTCCCTCTGCTTGCCACCGATGGACATGAAGCTGCAGGTCACCAGTGTCAGCGGTACTTTCATGTCCAGCATCAGCATGGCTTTCGCATGTGCCATCATGGTGGGTTTCCCTTATCTGCTGTTCGAGGTATGGCGCTTTGTGAAACCCGCACTCAAGCCCGAAGAACTAAAACACACCCGCGGTATAATATTCTGGGTCAGCCTTTTCTTCTTCATTGGAGCGGCATTCGGGTATTTTATGCTGGCCCCTTTCACGTTCAATTTTCTCTCCAATTATAAAATCGGTACGGCTGCATTACTCGACTACAGACCTACACTATCAGACTATCTCGATACGCTGATAGACATCACCCTCGGCGCCGGGGTAGCTTTCGAACTGCCCATGGCATCCTGGGTACTCTCCAGCATGGGTATTGTCACCCCGGATTTTTTGCGTAATTACAGGAAATACGCATACGTGGCACTTCTAGTCGTGGCGGCGATCATCACTCCCTCACCCGACTGGGGCAGCCAGCTGGTGGTAGTGGTCCCCCTCGTACTGCTTTATGAGATCAGCATCCTCATTTCTGCAAGGGTCAACAGAAAGCAGGAAAAGAAAATGGCTGAATGGAGCTAGACCATAGGAAAAAGCCTTAGACAAATAGCCTATAAAGGATACGCATCTGTTCGCAGGATCCTGATTCAAGAACCCTAAAACATTCATCATGATACACTCTCCATTCAACCTCTTCCTGCCCATCGCCATAGGCAGTGACCATGCAGGATTTGAGTATAAAGAACTCATGAAAACACACCTCACGGAGCTCGGACTCAGCGTGACGGATTTCGGTGCTTATTCAAAAGAATCTGCCGACTACCCCGACCATGCCCATGCAGTAGCTGATTCCGTGGAAAAAGGAGAGTCCGCTTTCGGCATATTGTTCTGCGGATCAGGCAACGGAGTGGCGATGTCTGCCAACAAACACGCAGACATAAGGGCGGCCATATGCTGGAACGTCCCGATAGCCGAATTGGCCAGGGCACATAACAATGCCAATATCATTTGCGTACCTGCGAGGTATGTATCGAATGAGATCTCCGTACAGATGATCAACAAATTCCTCGCAACAGAATTTGAAGGAGGCCGGCACGCTACCAGGGTAGGAAAGATCCCCTGCCATTGATATGCCCCATCCTGACGAGTGGCTTCCTGCCTTTTCACTCATAAACTCCACACAGATATGAAGAAGTTATTGCTCATCATGCTCGCAGCAAGTGCGCTGGCCGTAAATGCTCAGAAAAAAGCCACAGATCCCCGGACTTTTGCAGCCTCCATAACCGAAACCGACCTGAGCCGCCATCTGTACACCATTGCAGGAAAGGAAATGGAAGGCCGGGAGACCGCTACGCATGGCCAGCGAATGGCCGCCACATACATTGAAAATCATTTCAAGGCCATCGGACTGATGCCGGGATTTCAGGGTGGATACCAAATGCAGTTCCCCGTATACCGCGACTCTATGATCGATGCACGCCTTGTCCTGAATGGTAAAAGCCTGGGCCTCCACTCAGATTTCCAGCCCCTCACTCAATTCAATCATAACAGTACACAGTATTTCTCCGAGATCGTTTTTGTCGGCCATGGTATCGTGGACTCTGCGTATGATGATTATGGCACACAAGACGTGAAGGGCCGGGCTGTCCTGATGCTGGAAGGTGCACCCTCAGGGTTTCGCCCAAGCCGTGGCGGCTTCATGTCACCGGCAGGAACTTTCGGAAAGATCCAGCAGGCACAACAAAAAGGAGCCGTCGCCGTGCTGATGGTCGGTGCAGGTTTCCCGAGAAGGGCCACAACCCAGCTAGGATCAATGTTCACCGAATTATTCAAACCCACTCAATCACCCAACATTTATACCATTTCCGATCAAGCAGCCGCTATCATCATTGGAAAAGGGTGGAATGACATCAAAGAAACAGGAAAAAAGAAGCAAGTCTTGCCTTCGGTTTTTTCAGTGAACACGGAATTGGAATTCAGGAAGAAAACAATTTTCCTGGAAAGCAGCAATGTCATGGGAATGATCGAAGGAACAGATAAAAAAGATGAATACCTCGTGCTATCGGCACACTACGATCACCTCGGGAAGCGTGGTGACGTCATTTATTATGGAGCGGATGACGATGGTTCGGGAACGGTCGGTGTGATGGAGATCGCAGAAGCATTCGTCAAAGCAAAAGCAGCAGGAAAGGGTCCGCGTAGGAGCATCATCTTCATGGCCGTCAGTGGAGAAGAGAAAGGACTTTGGGGTTCAGAATACTATTCAGAAAATCCAACGGTCCCGCTCGAGAAAGTGACCGCCAACCTGAACATCGACATGATCGGAAGGACTGACACTGAAAGGATGACGGGAGACACACTCAACTACATTTATGTCGTTGGGGATGATAAAATAAGCTCCGATCTGAAACCGGTCAGCGAATCTGTGAACACAAAATTCACGAAACTTGTACTGGACTACAAGTTCAATGACCCGAATGACAAAAACCGCATCTATTTCCGGAGTGACCACTACAATTTCGCCAGGAAAGGGGTACCGATCATCTTCTATTATGATGGCATGCTTAAAGCGGATTACCACAAACCGACCGATACCCCTGATAAAATCAACTACCCCCTGCTCGCCAAGCGTGCTAAACTCGTTTTCCATACGGCTTGGGAAATGGCCAACCGAAACGACATGTTGAAAAGGGACATCCCGCTGGCATCGGCCAACTGATCGCTTCCAACGTTATCAATAAGCCCGGAGACGCACAAGGCAGCTGATCTGCATTGCATCTCCGGGTTTTTTCATGCCGATGACACAAGGATAGTGCAGTGCCGGTAGTTGTACATTTTCATGCACCATGACCCATTTTCAAGTCAGATTTTGGCATTTTTACTCGTGGTTCTGCTAACTTGACCCAAATTTTTTCCTTATGTCTTATAAAATCATAGAAATCGAAGGCATCGGTGAGGTCTATGCCCAGAAACTACAGGCCATCGGAATCCGTACGACAGAAAATCTGCTGACAGCAGGCGGAACAAAAAAGGGAAGAGATTCCATCGCCGCGCAAACGGGTATTCCTGACTCGCTGATCCTGACATGGGTCAACCATGCCGACCTGTTCCGCATCAAAGGTATCGCCGCACAATTCTCCGAATTACTGGAGGCTGCAGGCGTCGACACCGTAAAGGAGCTGGGCAACAGAAATCCGGAATCACTCCACGCCAAACTCACTGAGACCAATGACAAGTACATGCTCAGCGGCAGGGTTCCCTCCCTCTCAGCCCTAAAGGAGATGATTGCCTCCGCCAAGCAGATGAAAGCTGCCGTCAGCCACTGACAGATTCCTTTTGTCTTTTACATTAAAAGCTGCCTACTGGCAGTTTTTTTTATGTTAAAAATTAAGATAAAGGATAGATTGACTATTGCCGGATCTATGGTAAGACAGTAGGTTTGCAGAGATACGTATGAAAGATAAAAAAGTAGAGATCCTATGAATTTTTTACCCGTGCTCTATTGTTGGGCTCTTCTGGCATCTTTGGTGAAAAATGAGCCTCCCGTGGAAGGTTCACCTTATTCGATCATCATCGACAAATCCGATTACAACCTGATGCTCTTCGAAGATGGTGAGTGGCTGGCCACCTATCCGGTAGTGTTCGGAAGCAAGAACCAGGAAGACAAAAAAATGGAAGGTGACCGCCTGACACCTGAAGGTAAATTCCGGATCACGTTGAAAAAATCCCATAAGGAATGGGGATATTTTCTGCTGCTGGACTACCCGAACAAGGAGAGTATCGAACGATTCAACGAACGGAAAAAAACAGGAGCGATCCCTAAGTCTGCACGCATCGGAAACGGCATAGGCATACATGGTACCCGTGCGCATGAAGAATACGCGGTGGATAAATATATGAACTGGACGATGGGCTGCATCTCGGTCAAATACAGTGAAATATCAGAACTTTACGAGATGCTGCCCATCGGAACGCCCGTTGAGATCCGGAAATAGGATGCCCGATCAATGGATAAGCCTGCCATTGGCGATCTCCTGCACCACTTGTGGTTCGAGCAGGGTGGATGTGTCGCCCAGATTATCCGTCTCCCCCTCCGCGATCTTCCGTAAGATCCTGCGCATGATCTTTCCACTCCTGGTTTTTGGAAGACCTGTTACAAACTGGATCTTATCAGGCTTGGCGATCGGTCCGATGATGCGGCTCACGGTATATGCGATATCACGGCGCGTGAGTTCTTCGTCGCCATGCATGTGCCCGTAGACGACGTACGCATAAATACCCTGGCCCTTGATATCATGGGGATATCCGACCACCGCACTCTCCACTACACCGGCGTGCATATTGATCGCATTCTCCACTTCTGCGGTGCCGATCCGATGTCCGCTCACATTCAATACATCATCGACCCTTCCGGTGATACGGTAGAAGCCGTTTTCATCCCGCATGGCACCATCACCGGTGAAATATAAATCAGGATAAGCTGAAAAATAGTTCGTCTTGCAACGATCATGATCGCCGTAGGTCGTACGTATCACAGAAGGCCAGGGGGAACGGAGGCAGAGGTTTCCGGAAACATTGTTTCCTTCTACGACATGGCCGTTCTCATCCACCAGTACAGGGTCGACACCGGGAAAGGGAAGGGTCGCAAAAGAAGGTTTGGCAGGTGTGATACCGGCAAGGTTACTGATCATCACGCCGCCCGTTTCCGTTTGCCACCAGGTATCCACAATGGGACAGCGACGCTTTCCGACATGCTCATCATACCAATGCCAGGCTTCTTCGTTGATGGGCTCTCCCACGGTTCCGAGTACACGGAGCGAATCAAGGTGCTTGCCTTGCAATGGTCCCAGACCGAATGCCATGAGGCTGCGGATAGCCGTAGGAGCGGTGTAGAGGATATTGACCTTGAACTTATCAACGATATCCCAGAAACGGCCGGCATCTGGCCAGGTGGGAATACCTTCGAAAAGAAGGGATGTGGCACCTGCACTGAGGGGTCCGTAGACAATATAGGAGTGACCCGTGATCCAACCGATATCAGCGGTGCAGAAATGAACTTCCTCCGGCTTGTATTGGAACACGTTCACGAATGTGTAGTTGGTATAGATCATATATCCTCCGCAGGTGTGAACAACGCCCTTGGGCTTACCTGTAGATCCGGATGTGTACAGTATGAAAAGCGGGTCTTCCGCATCCATCTCCACGGCGGGAAAGACAGGGTTACCAAGGGTTTCCACCTTGTGGATCTCATCCTCCCACCATACGTCCCGGCCCTTGATCATACTCACCGGAGTTCGGGTACGCGTCAGGACGATGGTCCGCTTGACGAACGGACAAGCGATCAGGGCATCATCGATCACATTTTTCAGGGGTATATCCTTCGCGCCGCGGAAAGCACCATCGCAGGTGA